>DCTF01000055.1 GCA_002329225.1 Ruminococcaceae bacterium UBA1447 | reverse complement strand
TTTTTGTTCTTCTATAAGCCGTAGTGATTCAAGTTTAACCCGGGTTTTGGCCGTGCCTATCTGTACCTGAACGTGGCCGCTGTTGTCGGGCAATTCCAGCACTTCGGCGGTACTGCCTATCTCGGCAATCAAAACGGTGTCGCCCACACGGAGGGGGCGGGGGAGAGGGGGAGAGTCCCCGAAGTCCGCTTTGGCTGTCACGGGGTTTGAAGCGGCGTCAATTTCCGCCATGCCTTTTTTAACCGCCGCCCTTGCACGGCGTGCAAGTTCCGCCGTATCTTTGCCCGAATCCTTTTCTTTGCGCAGCTTATCCAGTTCAGCCATAAGGGCGGAGGCTGTTCTTCGGGCCTGTTCGGTTATTTTTGCCGCTTCCGCCCTGGCTTTTTCCAGCTCCCGCTCTCTGAGAAGCTGAATTTCATCCTTTGAAGAATTTGCCTCCTCCAGAGCCGCCTTGGCTTTTGCGGAAAGAGATTGGGCATATTCGTGCTCTTTTTCCGCCTGAAGTCGGCTGCGTTCCAGCTTATCCACCACATCTTCAAAACGCAGGTTTTCGGTGGACACAAGCTCTTTTGCCCTGTCCACCACCTCTTTAGGCATACCCAACCGTTCGGAAATGGCAAAGGCGTTTGAACGCCCCGGCATACCTGTGAGCAGACGGTAGGTGGGGCGTAAGGTCGCCACGTCAAACTCGCAGCTGGCATTTTCAACCCGAGGAGTCTGCAGGGCGTAGGCTTTCAGTTCGGCATAATGGGTGGTGGCGGCAATTTTTGCCCCCTTATAGTGAAGGGATTCCAATATTGCCATAGCCAGGGCCGCACCCTCCACCGGGTCGGTACCCGCCCCCAACTCGTCAATCAGAACCAGACTTTTGTCGTCGGCCCTTTTTATAATATCAATTATATTTGTAATATGGCCTGAAAAAGTGGACAAGGACTGTTCGATACTCTGCTCATCGCCTATGTCCGCAAGCACCTCTTTGAATACCGAAATGCGGCTTTTATCTTTGGCGGGGATAAGCAAACCGCACATTGCCATGAGCGTGAGCAGCCCCACTGTTTTGATGGAAACTGTTTTACCGCCGGTGTTCGGCCCCGTTATTACAAGGGTATCAAAGTCTTTGCCCAGGGCTATGTCTATGGGTACCGCAACCTTGGGGTCTATAAGGGGATGGCGTGCCCCGTTTAGCTTAATATCGCCTTCATCGTTTAATTGGGGTACGGTCGCCTTAATGCTGTAAGCGTAATTCGCCTTGGCAAAAATTACATTTAAATCCACGGCGCAGTCATAACTGTAACCGATACTCTCCGCAAGATCTCCCGTTCGGGCGGAAAGTTCCGCCAAAATCCGTTCCATTTCATCAAGTTCCGCACNNTCCTCAGCGAGCAATACACGCAGTTGGTTGTTGGCTTCCAGGACTGTGGCAGGCTCAATAAAAACCGTGGCGCCGCTGGAAGAAGTGTCGTGAACCAGACCGGGTATTTCACTGCGGTACTCGTTTTTAACCGGAATTACATAGCGCCCGTTTCGCATGGTGATTATATTATCCTGCAAAAAGCGGGAATAAGAGGAAGAACGGGCATATTTTTCCAACTGCTCACGGGCCCTGGTTTCCTGCAATCTGATTTTTCGCCTTATGTCGTACAACAGGGGGGAGGCGTTATCAGCCATTTCTTCCTCGGATAAAATGGCGGAAAGAATTGCTTCCTCCAAATCTTTGTCGGGTGTCAGGGCGTCAAAATAGATGTCCAGGATGCTTTCCACGCCCTTGTTTGAGCTTCGCCACTGCACCAGCCCCCGCACGGAACTTAAAACCGATGCAATGTCCAGCAGTTCCCGCATATTAAGAACACCGCCCGCCTGAGCGCGGGAAAGGGCGTTTTCCACATTGATAAGTCCGCTGAATGAAGGCGAGCCGAATCTGGCAAGAAGGGTGTGGGCGTCCGCGGTTTGCTCAATTAAAACCTTTGCGGCAAAAAGTTCCGTTTCCGGTTCAAGTTTCATTATTCTCTTTTTGGCATCGGAGCAGGCGGCAAATTCCGCCAGCCGCTGTAATATTTTATCAAGTTCAAGGGCGGCTCTATGCCTCTGCATAGGGTCGCCGGTTTTATTTTTTTGAACGGTCATAAGGCGCTCCCTTCCCGGTTACGGGTTAAGTCTTTAAAAAACTCCAAGGTTTTAAACCTTTTTGATATATGGGCGGCAACATACCTTTCAGTAATGGCGGAAAGGAGGGTTTCCGACTCCTCCGAGAGTGTAAAGGCGAACAGCTTTACATCGTCGGAATAGCAAATATGCCGCATAGCCTTCAAAACACCCGCAGACACCGGTGAACCTTGAGGTGTGCAGTCCGAACAGCTGAGCTGTCCGTTGCGGGTGTCAAAATACATGNNTTTCACAGGCGGTCAGGTTCGGCATATAGCCGGCAAGCGTCATAAGGCGCAATTCGACCACCCCTTTGAGTAAGAGGGGAGGACGGGTACCCTTGGCCAAAAAATGCAGGGCGTTGAGTATCAGTTTTAAAAAGGGGCGGGAATCCTCCATTTCGGGGGCCAGTTCCTCGCTTAACTCGCAAAAGTATTGAGCAAGTGTAAGCCTTTCAATATCCTCCCGCAGGTCAAAAAATATCTCTATGCTTTGAGNNGAATAGATTTCTTTTCCGGCATAAAAAACAAAGCGCGAATAACTCAAAAGTTGTGTCGCGCTGCCCGTTCGGCTTTTTATCCTTTTGGAACCGTTGGCGAAAGCCCTGACAATTCCGTAATCGCCGGTCAAAACGGTTATAACTCTGTCATTTTCTCCGACCCGGTATTCCCTTATTACCAGACCGTCCGTGTTTAAGTACATTGCTGTTCCTCTGTTTGCGGTTTTCAGTCCAATTCGAACTGATGAATAAGCCCGCTTTTATTGCGCCAACCGTCCTTTACCTTTACCCAACAACGCAGGTTTATACGGCATTGAAAAAAGTATTCCATGTCTTCCCTTGCCTGAGTGGAGACTTTTTTAAGCATTGAACCGTTTTTACCGATTATAATACCCTTATGGCTTTCCTTTTCGCAGTAAATTACGGCGTCTATATCCATTAAATCCGAGTCTTCCCTTTCCCGCATTTTTTCCACCACAACGGCTGTGCCGTGGGGTATTTCTTTATCCAGGTTGCGCAGCAGTTTTTCCCTGATAATCTCCCCCGCAAGTACCCTTTCGGGCTGGTCGGTTAAAGCGTCTTCGGGAAAAAAGTGGGGGGAGGGTTTGGCCAAGGCGGACAATTCCTTCTCAAGAGCCTCCATATTATCCCCGTTTATTGCGGAAACGGGGACCGTTGCCGAAAAGTCATGGAGGGCGTTAAACTCGGCAATTCTTTCGGCCAGCAATTCTTTTTGTTTCAGCAAATCGATTTTGTTTATAGCCAAAATTGCCGGAATTTTATCCGCTTTTAAAATACCGATCATCTCTTTTTCCGCACTGCGGATTTCTCCCTGCGGTTCAACAACCATTAAGCAGGCGTCAACTCCGGATATACTTTCCTCCACATTTTTCATCATAACTTCACCCAACTTGGTGCGGGGGCGGTGAAAGCCGGGGGTGTCGGTAAATACAAGTTGGGTTTCGCCTTTGGTGAGTATTCCCACAATTTTTGTCCTTGTTGTTTGCGGCCGGTGAGAAACAATTGCCACCTTTTGACCAAGCAAACGGTTGAGTATGGAAGATTTACCCACATTAGGGCAGCCTATTATGGAGATAAAAGCGGTTTTTGTCATTGCCCCGCTCCTTTGTCAATGTTTTTGTTTTTACCTTTTTCCGGTACGGGTTTGCCGGTTATCATCGCACGGATTTTCANNACTGATAATCAGGCTCAAAATAAAGAGGGCAAACATTAAAGGCCGGTCAATATAATACCTTGCCATTTTTTTAAAGGCTTCCGGCTGCCAGAGCAGAGCACCCCCCACAAGAACCGCAAAAACGGCCCCGACCAAAACTCCGGCGGCGGCGCTGTCCTTGGCAATTTGTGCCAGACGATTTACTTTGATTTCCACCAAATCAATGGTGTTTTCGATGGCCGTATTTATCAGTTCAGCCATCATAACAAGAGCATTGATTGTAAACAAAAGAGCCAAGTCGCGGCGGTCAAGGGTGAAAAAATCAAAGAATAATAAAAAGCAGTACATGTAAACGGTGAACGCCAGATGGATTCTCATATTGCGCTCATAGTTAAGGCAATAAATAAAGCCGCGACCCGCATAATAAAAACTTCTTGCCAGGGCTTTCATTCAGAACCTGCCTTTCAATCAAATTTCGTCGCCCATGTAATAGCTGCCGTTGCGCTTCAGGCCCAACTGGGTCAGCACGGTTTCTTCCTTTTCCCGCATGCGCATTAGCGGCAAGCCGCCGCCCTCATGGTCATAACCTAAAAGGTGGAGCATGGAGTGAGCCGTTAAAAAGGCAACTTCCCTTTGTAAAGAGTGGCCGTACTTTTCCGCCTGGGCTACAGCCCTTTCCATAGAAATAACTATGTCCCCCAAAAGCTTTGCTCCGGTGTCGTTGTTGATATCATAGACCCCCTCAATCCCCAGCGGGAAAGAGAGAACATCCGTAACGGAGTCAATTCCTCTGTACTGCAGGTTAAGGCGCTGAATTTCTTCATCGTTTACAAAACGCACGCTTACCTCAGCCGAACCGTTGAAGTCTTCGTTGACCAACACCGCCGTACAGCAGCGGCGCACAAGCAGACGCAATCCCGTGGGGATTTTCACCTCACGCTGGTCGTTGGATATGACTACTTTAATCTTCCCAATCATTTTCTCCTTTTAGCCTCCTCGCTCTTTTCATAGGCTTTTACAATATCCTGAACAAGCTTATGGCGTACAACGTCCTTTTCGGTAAATTTTACGGTGGCAATATCCTCAATGCCCTTGAGCACCTTTACCGCCTCAACCAGGCCGGAGCGTTTGCCCTCGGGCAGGTCTATCTGAGTTATGTCGCCGGTAACCACCATTTTGGAGTTGAAGCCAAGCCTTGTTAGAAACATCTTCATTTGCTCGCCCGTGGAGTTCTGCGCTTCGTCAAGGATAATAAAACTGTCGTCCAACGTGCGTCCGCGCATATATGCCAAAGGCGCAACCTCAATATTGCCCCGTTCCTGATGCTTTAAAAAGTTTTCGGCTCCCAGCATATCGAACAGCGCATCATAAAGCGGCCGCAGATAGGGGTCAACTTTTTGCTGTAAGTCGCCGGGCAGAAAGCCCAACTTTTCCCCCGCTTCAACGGCGGGACGGGTCAGAATAATCCGGTTAACCTGTTTGTTGCGGAGGGCAGTAACCGCCATTGCCACGGCAAGATAAGTCTTCCCCGTACCGGCGGGGCCGACGCCTAAAACAATGGTGTTTTCCTTCATGGCCTCCACATATATTTTTTGCCCCAAAGTTTTAGGTTTTACGGGCCGTCCGCGGGAGGTTATGCACACGCAGTCCTCCGTCAGTTCCGAAAGTTTATCGTCGGTGCCTTCCTGCACCAGGGACAGCACATAACGGACGTTTAAGTCGCTTATATTTTCTCCCCGGCTGATAAGCAGCAGCAGGCCGTTTATTGCCCGTACTCCCTTTTGAACATCCGCCTCGTTGCCGGTAACCTTAATTTCAGACCCTCGGGCAATCACCGTGACGTTTAAGGCGTTTTCAATAAGTTTTATATTTTCGTCAAAACTGCCGAACAGGCTGACCGCTTCATCCAAACGGTCAATATTGACGGTTTGTTCGTACATCCCTTTCCTCCCTGAAATTTGCATAGCCTTCCGTAATATTTTATGAAATTATAACATAATTATCATATGATGTCACTTGTTTTTTTAGCAAAAAAGGGGAGGCGGAACCTCGGCCCGCCCCCGCAAAAAATATCTTCCGTTCACTCGCCGAGTTCCCGCAAAAGATTGCCCCCGAGTATGGCCTCTTTAGCCGTATCGGTAATGTTCAAAGCTCTGATTCGAGCCATGAGTTTTTTAATGTATTCCGCCTTTTTAAACGGAAAATCAAGGCCGAAAATGCTTTTCATTTCTCCGGTTTGTTCTATGACCGTTTCAAGCTGTTCGTCGCTTAAACTCCAGGCCCCGCCCTTTTCATTGTCAATACTTGTCCATCCGGCAAAAACACGGGGCTGTCTGCCGCCCCGGTTGTTGTTGGCAATAACCGCCAGAGCCTCGTTAAAAAAACTGTAGCCGCCGATATGCTCCATACTGAATCTCAGTTCGGGGAAGTTATAGGCCACCTCGTCATAATCAAGTGTGCGGTTATCTTTGAGCCTTGACCAGTGCAGTCCCGTATGAAAGCTTAAAAACAGGTTATGGCGCTGCGCCCTCTCATAGACTCTAAGAGCCTTGTCTTCCAAAATGGCAAAACCCTGAGCGGGGGGATGCAGTTTGATACCCTTCAGTCCGAGTGACACAATTTCATCCACCTGTTCTTCCTGATTGTCGAGTTCAAAATCAACAAAGCCGAAGCCCGTAAAAGCGGGCTCGTTTTTAATCTGCTCGCTCAGCCAAACGTTGGTGTTGACGGGCAGACCCAACTCTTTAAACCGATCCGGAATGGTGGCGAAGACTACACAGCGGTCAATTTCACATTCCCGCATAAGCTCTTTCAGAGCATTCAGGTCGCTTTCCGGCCGGAGCCGGCTCGGGTAGATATGGGCATGATTGGCAAAAACCATTCAGATACCCTCCTCAGGCCTCGCTTCGGTCAGCCAGATAGCGGGCGGTTTGAGCCATAAGCTTGCAGGCTGCGGCAAGTAATTCGTCCGGGAATTTATCCAAAAAGCCGTCCGCTTCAAGGGTGAAGTCGCCGGTGTAGCGGATTTCTTTCAGGGCGCCGGTGATAGCCTGCCAGTCAAGGGATTGAGTGAAGGGAAGAGTGTGCAGATCCCGCAGATGATTATTGTCGTGCACATGGAGGGCTTTGAGTCTGTCGTGCCCCAGCGTCAATATCATATTTTCCGCCGTTTCTCCCACCAGGCCGGCGTGCCCTATATCCAGGCAGGCGGTAAAGTGCTCTTTCGGCAGAGCATCAAGAAATTCGCAAAACTCATAACCGGTACTGCATACATTAGGTATAATATTGCCGTTATTCCGGTTGCCGCCGAACATGTTTTCCAGCGCTACCTTAATGTTGTACTCCCTGCATACGGGTATGAGGGAATTGTAAAATTCCAGATTAAATTCCTTTTGACCTTTTCCCAGGGCAATGGGGTGCACAATAATAATCTTCGCTCCCAAGATGGCGGCAAAGGCAATGGAGCGTTTAATCATCGGATTAATTGCACGGTTATATTCTTCATCCCCGACCCGGTAAGAGGGGAAGGGTGCGTGAGCCTGATTAAAGTATACTCCGCAATCTTCAGCCAACTGTTTAAGTTCCAAGGCTCTTTTCTCAAAATTCGCACCGAATACCGGTGAAGTTTCTTCATCAAAATCGAACATCGAATAGTCCAGGGCGTCATACCCCGCCTCGGCCAGCATACGGATTGCCTTCTCGTCACCGACCCGCTTGTATAAACCGCCTGTTTGTGTTGAAATCTTCAAATCCAATCCCTCCGTTAATTCTTATTTTTTTATATCAATAACAATCTTTACCGGCAACGCCGCAAACGAAAACTCGCTTGCGGCGTTGATTTATATTGCCTATTTGATTTTTTTGACTTTATTGCCTTTGACCAAATAAACATTTTTCGCCAAATCAAACACGGCTTTGTCGTTGTAAGAGTCGGTGTAAAAGTTTTCAATAACCGCATCCGGATATCTATCCCGGAAAGCGTTCACCTTGTTTTCCCGGTAGCAAAAGCGGATAAGCCGTTTGGTTCCCGGTTCGGTTTCGGTTGCGATTATATTGGTTATACCTAGGCGTTTGCAAATTTCACCTACTATTATATCCGGACAGGCGGTCAAAATCACATCGTCAGGTTGGTGCAGTTTTTTGTAGATGGGCTTGACTTTGTGTTCATGTTTATCCCAGAACTCAACCATATCCTGTTCAAAACTGTCAAGTCTGTTGCCGTATTCCACAATCAGACCGGAATAGTCGTCCAGCACCTGTTGAAGTGTCATTTTGCCGGTTTTATATTTGATAATCAGCTTAATTCCCCAGGGGATACTCTTTAAAAGTGACGGGTCTTTCTTCAAGTAAAAGAAAAAAAGATCAACCCCTGATTCGCCCCGGTATATGGTGTTGTCAAAGTCGTATACATTCAACGGTCTTTAACCTCCTGCCCGTTTTTTTGCCCGTACTTTATCTCCGTATCTTTAAGGTAGTTGTTTTCGGGAATTCCGTGTCACGGATGACAATCTTACGGATTCTCTTAAAGAAAGGAAGATTATTGTTAAAATCCTTAATCACATCGTGAATTTTTTGGCGTGCATCGGGCTCAAGTTCTTCGTCAAGGAAAAACTCGCCGATGATTGTATCTTCTTCCTGAGATACGATAACCTCTTTGATGAAAGAAACGGTCATGAGCTTATCTTCAAGTTCTTCGGGAGAAATATTCTTGCCGTTTGACAGAACAATCCGATTTTTTTTGCGCCCGACAAAGTATAAAAAACCGTCTTCATCCATGTGACCGAAGTCGCCGGTTTTAAACCAATCTCCGTCAAAGACCTGGGCGGTTGCTTCCGGGTCATTGTAATAGCCCGCCATTACATTAGTGCCTTTAACCCAGATCTCGCCGACGCCCTCCTCGTCGGGGCTGTCGATTTTAACCTCGTTGCAGGGTAGAGGGAGACCGACGCTGCCGAAGCGGAAGTTGTCCGGTCTGTTGGCGGTAACGGCGGGGGAACATTCGGTGATGCCGTAGCCGTTGAGAACAGACATACCCATGTAATACAAATCTTCTTCATATTTTCTGTCAAGGGCGGCGCCGCCGCAGATTATCATTTCCAGATTGCCGCCGAGGCGCTCGTGAACCTGACGGAAGAGAACCCGGCGTTTGTCAATACCGAATTTCATAAGAATTCGGCTGATCTTCAGGCCTTTTTTAAGCAAATCGGCTTTGCCCGTTTTTTCGGCGGTTCTCCAGATTGTATTGTAGATTTTTTCAACCACCATAGGTACGGCTGAAAAGTTTTGGGGACTGTACTTTTCAAATGCCTTGGGGACTTCTTTGTAGTTTTCACAAATATATCCGTATTCACTGAACATAAAGCCGGAGAAAAGAGCGGAAACCCAGGAGAATGTATGGTTCATGGGCAGGAAGCCTACGGTATTGCGGCCGCTCAGGCAACGGCAGGAAGCCACCACATTCGAGGCGAGGTTGCCGTGGGTGAGCATAACTCCCTTGCTTCTGCCGGTTGTGCCGGAGGTGTATACAATGCAGGCGAGGTCCTCAGGCTTTACAATGCATTCCACAAATTCATTGTATATTTCCTTAGACGCTTTTTCGCCTTCAGCCATATAGCTGTCGATATCATTTATCAAATAATACCGGCGGACGGGCATATTTTCGGTTGCCTTTATCTCTTCGACCTTATCGGTATACCTTTCGGAATAAAATAAAACGTCGCAGTCGCTGTCTATAAGCTTGTCCGCCAACTCATCTGCAGGCAGTTCACGGTCCAAAGGGATAAATATGCTTTTGCCGAGTAGGGCTGTGTAAAAAATAATCGCCCACGGGTAGGAGTTTTCCCCGATGATTGCTATCTTGCTGTCCTTAAAACCTTCCATATAAAGAAAGGCGCCCAAATTTCTGGCGTTTTTAAGCGTTACACCGTAAGTTTCCGTACGTTCCACACCGTTGCCGTCGTGGTGGATGATGAATTTTTTGTCCGGTCCTCTGCTGACGCCGTATTCAATAATTTCTTTTATTGTAGTGAATTCGGGGATAGGATTGTAGCGGGCCGTCCGCTTTTTCATGTGAGATACACTCCTCAGGTATTCTTTTTTTCGCCGTGTCCCTGCTTCCAGAGTTCGACGATTTCTTTCATAATTATATCGGATGCAGCCTTGAGTTCCTCCGACTTGCCGCCTTCACCGAAGCCCAGCGCTTCATAGGGAATCAGCGGGCCGAAGCGGACAGTCAGTTTGGAGAACGGTTTTGCCCTGTCCGATGTGTAGAGGGCGACAGGCAGGACATCGGCTTTTGTTTCCCTCGCAATGAGGGCTACGCCCGTTCTCGCCTGCTTGGGTTTGTAATCCTTCGACCTTGTTCCCTCGGGGAAGATGCCTAAAATATTCCCGGCCTCAATGACCTTAATGGAATAGTCGATGGCTTTACGGTCTGCTTGTCCCCGGTTTACGGGGAAAGAGTTGAAACGGGTATAAATCCACCTCATAACCGGATTTTTAAAGTGCTCTTTCTTGTTCATATAATGGACGGGCTTTTTAATTTCCGTTAATATGTAGGTGGGGTCGGGTGCGGAAACATGATTGGAAGCAACTATATAGCCGCCTTTTTCCGGTATGTTTTCGACACCTTCATACTCTATTCTCATAAATGCTTTTGCCAGAAACTTCAAAAAAGGTTTCATAACCTCGGCAAACTTGTAGCTTTGAACATGGCTGTAATCAAATTCTTTCATTTTGCAGTTATCGCACCTCAATTAAACCTTAAATCCGGCAAATAGCGGAAAACACATTTGGTAATGATAGGTTATGGTCGGAGTTTTGTCAAGGCGAAGCAATGCCGGCTTTTATAAAAATCGTCCGCTTTTTTAGAATGTAAAAAAATTGACGATTGACACTCAAGAGCATATAATAATCGGGCAAAATCTTTCACACGGGGGCGTTTTACATAAGAATTCTGGTTGTATCCGACTCCCACGGGGATGAGTTTTCCCTCCGATTTGCCGTTGCCTCTACGCCCTCCGCCGGTATGATTATTCATTTAGGGGACGGTCAGCGGGATATGGATGCCGTTTCAGCTTCATTTCCTTCAACAAGAGTTGTTCAGATTCGGGGGAACGGCGATTTTGCCTCCCTCGCTCCGTATTCAAGCCTGGAGATTGTTGAAGGCAAACGGATTTACTGCACCCACGGCCATTGGGAAAGGGTCAAGTTCGGTCTGTATGAACTGAAGAGTGCGGCAAGAGCCCGAAATGCGGAACTTGTCCTGTTCGGCCATACCCATGTTCAGGAATATGACTATGACGACGGGCTTCATATTTTCAATCCCGGCAGCATAGCCGACGGCAATTACGGCGTTGTGGACATAGGCCAAGGAGGGATTGTCTGCCTGCCGATGAAACTGAGGTTTTAACCCGCTGTTATGCGGGTTCTTTTTCTTTACCCACAATTTTTTCCAGNNACAGATCGATAATCTCTATGGCCTTTGTGGGGCAGACTTCCACGCACTTGCCGCAGGCGGTGCATTTGTCATACTCCACAACGGCACAGCCGTCTACGATGCTCACTGCGTCAAATTCGCATGCTTTCACACAGCGGGTACAGCTTATACAGCCGGTTTTGCATTGTTTTCTTGTTAGAGCGCCCTTTTCTTTGTTGGCGCAAAGTACCGCTGCCTTTGCCTCGTGCAGGGGGAGCATTTCAATAAGCCCCTTCGGGCAGGTCGCCACGCATTTTTTGCAGGCTCTGCAGGCGGAGGGGTTAATCCTTGCCACGCCGTCGCAAATATGAATGGCGTTGTAATCGCAGGCCTCCACACAGTCGCCAAAACCTAAACAGCCGTAATTGCAGGTTTTGGGGCCGCTGAAAAGCTGGGCGNNAGGGTAAAACTTCCCCTGCAGCAAGGCCGGTGATTACGGCAATTTCTTTTGAAACATCATTGCCGCCGGGGGAACAGAGGGCAGTATTAACCGTTTCCCCGAGGGAAAGGGCTTTTGCATAACCGGAGCAGCCGGAAAATCCGCAGGCGCCGCAGTTAATACCGGGCAAAATCCCTTCGATTTCTTCCGCCTTTTTGTCTACCGGTACGGCCATGATTATGGAGGCTACCGCAAGCCCCAGACCGGAAATAAGGCCGATAGCGGCGACTATCACTATTGCGAGCAAAATCTCATTCATTCTTTTGCCCTCCTACTTAAACAATCTTTCGGCAATTCCGCCAAAACCTAAGAATGAAACGGAAGTCAGTGAAGCGGAAATAAGGGTGATGGGCAGGCCCTGCAGACCTTTCGGAATGTCGCAGCTTTCCATGCGTTCCCGCACCCCGGCAAACATAAACATTGCCAGCATAAAGCCCACGCCCGCCCCGAAGGAATTTACAAGGGACTGAGTGTATGTGAAGTTTTTTTCCAGGTTCAAAAACACAACGCCCAGCACTGCGCAGTTAGTGGTTATCAGGGGCAGATATATGCCCAAGGCGTTGTAAAGCGGCTTCATGTATTTTTTAAGCACGGTTTCCACCAGCTGTACCAGGGCGGCAATAACCAGAATAAAAACGATGGTTTGCAGGTATTCCATATTGTACTTAACAAGGAGTTTTTCATTTATGGGGTAGGTGACTGCGGTGGAAAGCACCATAACAAAAATAACCGCCGCCGACATACCCATGGCCGTGTTAAGTTTTTTGGAAACGCCCAAGAACGGGCAGATACCCAAAAACTTTGCCAGAACGAAGTTTTCCGTCAACAATCCCGTAAAGATGATGAACATAAAGATTTTCACGATGCCTTACCCCCTTTTTTGCCCTTGGCTTCTTCCTCTTCTTTAAGGGGCCTCACGGCACATGCGTCGTTCATGGGGCAGTGTTCGCAACCCTTCAATTCCGCCTTGGGCAGCCCCTTCTTCTCCGACAGCTTATTGGCAAGGGCCATCATAACCCCGTACACGAAAAAGCCGCCGGGAGGCAGTATAAATATGGTCATGGGAGGGATGCTGGCGGGGAGAATGGGCATTCCCGCCAGACTGCCGGAACCCAAAAACTCCCGTATAATACTCATGCCTACTATGGCGGCGGTGAAGCCTATTCCCATTCCGATTCCGTCAATTGCGGAAGCCAGAACGGAGTTTTTACCCGCAAAGGCCTCGGCTCTGCCGAGGATAATGCAGTTGACAACTATGAGAGGGAGGTAAATCCCCAACTGTTCATCAATGGCCGGCGCAAAGGCTTTTACGAGCATCTGCACTATTGAGACGAAAGAAGCAATGATTATGACATAGGCGGGGATACGCACTTTGTCGGGAATCACCTTGCGCAGCAGAGATATGACTACATTCGAACCTATGAGTACCAGAGAAGCGGAAATACCCATGCCTACGGAACCCGTTACCGAGGTCGAAATTGCAAGAGTGGGGCAGGTGCCGAGTACAAGGCGAAGCACCGGGTTTTCAATTAAAAAGCCCTTTGTGAACTCCTGCCTGAGTGTTTTCTTTTCAGCCATTGTTTACCCCTCCTTTACCTGAATTGTCTGAAACAGTTCCAGTGCGGTGTTAACCGCATCCGTGACCGCTGATGTTGTGATTGTGGCGCCGGTTAAGGCTTTTACCGAGTTTTCTCCGGCGGCATTTTTATCTACGCCTATTTGTCCGCCTTTGCCGAAAAACTGTTCAATAAAGCTTTCTTCGGCGGCCTTCATGCCCAAACCGGGCGTTTCATTTAACTGCAGGATTTCCATACCTGCAACCTTGCCGTCGGTATCAATGCCGGTCATCACGCGGATTTCACCGCCGTAACCGCTGGCGGAGGTTATAAAAATATAACCCGCAATGTCGCCGTTCCCGTCTTTACCTTCAAAGTACCTGTAAGCCGTGCCTTCAAACTCCAGTTCCAAAGCTTCGCCGAAGCTCTCGGCGCTGCCAAGCACCTTTTTCTGAGCCTCTACCTCGTTTTGCGCATTTATGGCTTCAATTTTCGGTACGGTGAGCTTGTTTGTGCAGGCAAGCAAAAAGGTGGTAACAACACAAATGACAAACAAAACAATACCGGGGAGCAAAAACTCTTTAAAAGTAAATTTCTTCATTTTGCTTCTCCCTTCTTCTTTTTGGGTTCTTTGAGTGTGCCGAAGGGTTTGACAGCCGTTATTCTTTCAATGTGGGGAACCAGTATGTTCATCAGGAGGATGGAAAAAGAAACGCCTTCGGGCATATTCGCAAACAGACGGATAACCGACGTGATAATTCCGCAGCCTATGCCGAAGATAATTCTTCCCTTTGTGTTTGCGGGGGAAGTGGCGTAGTCCGTCGCCATAAAGAAAGCACCTAAAATCAAGCCGCCGCCCATAATTTCATAAGCTAGAAAGTTGAGGTCGCCTTTACCAGCAATCAGCATGATTAGGGCAACGGTACCTATGTAAGCAAAAGGAATGGCGGGGGAGATAACCTTTCTGACAAGCAGATATAAGCCGCCAAAGAGTAAGGCGGCAATGCAAACCTCACCCATGCTGCCCGGGCGCACGCCGCAAAACATTTGCCACAGGCCGGGGAGACTGCCGATCGCCGCTAACTCGCTTACGCTGTTCCCCGCTCCGAGGTCTTTTAACAGCGCTAAGGGTGTGGCGGTTGTAACGGCCTCAACCCCTCCTTGAGCGAGGGCGTTAGTCCACTTTGACATGGCGGCAGGGAAGGAGACAAACAACACAATCCTGCCCATAAGGGCGGGGTTGACATAGTTTTGTCCCAGGCCTCCGAAAAACTGCTTAACTACCACAATGGCAACCACGGAACCTATAGCCGCCATCCACAGGGGAATGGAAGCCGGCAGGTTCAGCGCCAATATCAGGCCCGTGACAACGGCGCTCAGGTCGGACAGAGTTCCCGGCTTTTTAAGTATCTTGACGGTAATATATTCGCTCAAAAGGGCGGAGGCTATAGTTACCGCCATAACTGCAAGGGTTCTGTACCCGAAAAGAATAACGGCGGCCGCCGAAGCGGGGAACAGGGCGATAATCACGTCAAGCATAATACCGGTTGTAGTTACGCCGTTGCGGAGGTGAGGGGAGGCGCTTACGGTAAGTTTCTTATCAAAAGTCATTTTTTCGCCTCCTGTTCGCTATGCATTGATTTGGCAAGCCTCATGTATTGAACCAGCGGTATACCTGAAGGGCAGGCATAGGCACAGCAGCCGCATTCCATACAGGCGGTAGCCCCTAAAGGTTCAAGCTTTTCATAGTTGTCGGTTCTGGCAAAACGGGCGATGGCAAAGGGAGTCAGCAGCATGGGGCAAGCCTTTACGCATCGGCCGCATCTTATACAGGGGCGCTCGGTTTTAGTCCTGCGGTCGTTGGCAGAAAACGCCAGTATAGCGTTGTTTTGTTTTAGCAGGGGGATATTCGGACCGATCAGAGCAAGCCCCATCATAGGGCCGCCCATCAGAAGTTTATACGGGTCCGTTTTAAAGCCGCCGCAGTGTTCAATGATATAGCCTATGTCGGTGCCTATGGGCACCCGCACATTTTTCGGTTCGGCTATTGCGGAACCGTCAACTGTCAGAGAACGGCTTGTTAAAGACTTTCCGGACTTAAGATACCTTGCCACAAAGGCGACGCTTGCCACATTCATAACAAGGCAGCCCGCATCTGCGGGCAGTTTGCCGGGGGGAACCTTACGCCCGGTAACGGCATGGATTATGACCTTTTCCGCCCCCTGAGGGTAGCGGGATTTAAGCACGGTTACCTGAATGTTTTCCTTGGCATTGCAGCTGTTTGCGGCAAGCTTCTTAAGCTCCTCAACGGCAAGGGGTTTATTATCTTCAATGGCGATAATTACATTCTTGATGCCGAGGAACTCTCTGATTGTACATATCCCGGAAAGCACGTCCCAGGAATTGTCCAGACACTCACGGTAGTCCACCGTTATAAAAGGTTCGCATTCCGCAACGTTGACTATAAGGGTGTCAACTTCCTTACCCGGGGGAGTGTTGAGCTTTATATGAGCCGGGAAGCCGGCGCCGCCCAAGCCCACAAGGCCGGAATCACGCACCGCCTTAATGAAATCTTCTTTGGTTTCAATTTTCGGCGGCGCAATCCCTTCGAAAAGTCTCATCTCCCCGTCGGATTCAATTGTAATACTTGGGGATATGACCCCGTTGGGCAGAGGAGTTTCGCCTATGGCGGTAACCTTGCCGGAAACGGAGGCATGTATAGGGACACTCACGGGTCTCTCGCTGTCGGCAATCAGCTGCCCCAAGCCTACCGTATCGCCGACCTTTACCACCGGTTCGCAGGGAGCCCCTATGTGCTGCTGCATAGGCAGAATAACCGTCGGCGGCGCGGGCAGCCTTTCAGCAGGCATGTCCGCAGTGTTTTTGTGGTGCGCCACCGCCACGCCGCCGCGGGGTTTGGCGGCCGCTTTTCGGATGACACCGGTACGTTTTAAACTCATTTAAGATACCACCCTCCATTCTTATAAACGCTTAGTTAATCAAATAAAATATTTGCGCTGTTTTTCCAGCACGGGCATAACAACCTTCAAAACGGTTCCGGTTATAATACCGGTAACCACTGCCGATAAAACTAAAAGCGGAGCATAAAAGGCGGTTTTTGCCGTTCCCGTCAAAATCACGGCGCCCGCCAGCTGCCCCGAATTATGGGCGAGAGCGCCTGCCACGGAAACNNCCCGCCAACCCGAAAGGTGAGCGGGGGCGTAAAAGCAGTATCATTACAACCGTACTGAGCATCCCGCCGGCAAAACTTAAAACAAAAGCGACGGGGCCTCTGGTAAGGCCTGCAAACAAAGTTTTGAGCAGGGTTATAAAAAATGCTTCTCCCGGCCCTAATGCCTGTATGGCGTACATGGTAACGATATTTGAAAAACCCGGCTTTACTCCCAGCGGCAGCCCCGGCAGGGGAGGTATGAGGTTTTCCAAAAAAGACAGGGTAAGCGCCTGAGCGCCCAAAATGCCGAGCAGCGCAATTTTTTTGCTTGCATTTTTTGCCCGGTCCGCCATACATAACTCCTATCCGACAGTATTTTCGCGCTAACAAACCGAACGGTAAATCAGGTAAAGTTGCTTCAGTAAGTAATAACCGCCGGTTCATCTGCCTGTTTTTGGCCTCCGCTTATTGTGATAACCGTTTTGGCGGGCAGACAAACCGCCGTTTGGCCTGAGCGGGTGAGCATTCCGCTTTTAACGCAAAGTTTGTTAGGACAGTCTGCCTGAACAAAACCGATAGCCCCTTTTTCCACACGAATAACCACGGCGGGACTGCATTCGGGTTCCAAAGTGTAAGCGGCTTCCACTTTGTTTAATTCGATGGTGCGGTATTCTTTACCGCCGCAGGTGATAACCGCCCGCAATTCTTTTCCCCTGTCAAGCCGGGGCAAAAAAAACGCAAAGGCAAGAAGACAACAAACAATAATCAGAATAAAGTCGGCTTTTTTAAAGAGTTTTTTCATTGCGCTTTTATATCCGAAGTCAAAACATAAGCTTCATTTGTAATTTTAAGATTGTCGGACAAACCCTCCGTTACAAATACCTTGTCCCCCTCGGTAATGAATACCGCCTGGGCGTTGTATTTTTCAAGCAGGGGAAGACTTTTTTCAATCCCCAGCACAAAACAGGCTGTGGACAAAGCATCCGAATCAAGGCCCGAATCACATACCACCGTAACACTTACCGGACCGCTGCGGGCGGGATAGCCCGTTTTTGCATCCAGCAAATGGTGGTAAAGTACATTGTCAAAGGTAAAGTTTTTTTCGTAGTTGCCGGAGGTTGAAATAAACTTGTTGTTTAACTTCAATGTTCCCATATAGTCCGAAACGGAACCTTTCGGATCTCTGATTCCCACACGAACATTCTCTTTGCCGAAGAGCAGAACACTGCCCCCTACGGAAATAATCGCCGACTTAACGTTATATTTTTTCAAGATGTCGGCGGCCTCGTCACAGGCTATCCCTTTACCGAGGGCGCCCATATCCAGTGCCTGACCCTTTGAAAGGGTAACCGTGTTGCCTTTCAGGTTCACTTTCTCCCATCCGACAAAGGGCAGGCGGGATTCAATTTCTTCAGGTTCCGGCGGCAGGTTTTGTCCCGAATCAAAATCCCAAAGCTCGGTTAAACGCCCTAAGGTGATGTCCAAAGCGCCGTCACTGTCTTTACAGATTTTCAAGGCTCTTTCAAGCCACTTGACCGTGTTGCCGGAAACGATAGAACCTTCTTCACCCGATAAATTTACCCGATATATATCCGCACCGGCTAAAGAGCGGGACAGATTTGCTTCCTCAATATATTTGAGGCGTTCCAGAATCTGATCGGCATACCGCTCTCCGCCGGGACCGTGCAAACGCAAAGAAACAACACTACCCATGACTACATCACTTCGGTTGTACTCCCGGGTGTGTACGGAGGCATCATACAGAGTAAAGGCGGTAACAGCAACAACGCAAACAATAACAGCTATAATCGGAAGCACACGATTGTTTTTGAAGCGAACCGCCAAGCTATCATCTCCATATTCTCGGATACATAATCTATAGTATTATATACCCGAAGTCTTTTATATTCAATGAGAATTTCCGTCAAAAATGTTAAGAAAATCTTAAAATGAATTATACTCATATAGCGGTGCAAAATAATTCGTATAAAATAGAGCAAAATTGCCTGACCTCGGTTAAAATACAGTAATAACCTTACAGCCAACCTGTGTGCGGCCTTTTTAAGAGCAAAATTAATTGAATACAATGATGCTTTGCACTTAACTTGGCAAACAGATTAAATTTGAGTGAGGGTTTTTACAATTTCGTTCGCTTAATAGGTGTAGGGGTTAACACTTACAATGAAGGAGAATAGGTATCAGAATCTCTTTACGAAGCAATGAATAATCCCGAAAATGCAGAGGCAGTTTTTGCCGTATCTGTCCGAGTTTTATCCGGACCCGGCCTTGAAGATGTGTATAACAGATTTGTCCTGCCGTTAAATGTTGATGAGGATTTTATGAAAAACAGAATTGTTTTTTTGAACAAAAAACAAATTGAGCATATCAATTGCCCGGAGGATATGTCTTTTCTTTTGTCGCTCTCACACAATCCGAATAACCCGTTGCCGGGTGAAGATTTTTGGATTGACCAAGCGTATGTTGACAAAATGGATGACGGTGAAAGAGTGGAGGTTGTGGTCGTCATTTCGTATGATGAAGAGGCGTTCAATGAAATTATAAATGACCCTAAGTATCTTGGAGAAGGGTTTGAAGAATTCAGGGAAGAAAGAAACCGCAGGATAGTCGCATTTTATGACAGTTACAGAACCCCGATTGAAGAGGATTATGGGATTTATCACGAGGACAATATAGGGACTACAATCACTCTATCAAAGAGCAGAGGATTTTCTGCCGACAGAACAATGCTTTCAAAGATGTTAGCTGACAGCAGGATTGAGGGGGTGTTGCTGACAAGTATACTTGACGATATAACTTACGGTGGACTATTAGGTGATTTAGGTAATTAAAAAGTATACAACCATGATATCCTCGTAATTATATTGTTATTATGAAGTTAGAATTTATAGACATAATGTTTACCAAGGAGCGGGAACAACAAGACTTGGATTGGCATGGGAGCAAAGGTGACTTAGTGTGAAAGAAAATAACGACAAAATTAAATTTGGTAACACAAAAAGGTTATATTAGATAACTGAAAATCTGTGCAGTGATTTTAAATGCTAATGGAGATTATTATGTGTTAATTGGGGTGTGGATTAATCTGATTAAGCACCACTAATCAGCAAATAGACATAGTAATAGAACATAAAATAGTAATAAGCTACATTGCGCCTTCCGGCCCTCACTTTAAAGATTATTAGGTTAAAATTTTAACCGAGGGGGTGCAATGTAGTTCGTTTTTTTTTAGCAAAAAACCTCAAAGAAGTTGAAACGGCAACTGTTTTAGTGTAACCTATCTAAGGGTATGAGGACTACCAACAGTCGAATACAAATCATGCAAATTTNNAGTATAATGGCAAAAGACTGTTTTAAATTTATCTTACAGGCTGTCCTTGTGCTTGTGTCGTGATGAGGTTGTTAATGTCCGGAAGAAAAATGAAGAACAATAGACGATTAAGCACAGGGAGGATATACAGATGTTTGATTTTGACATTTTTATGCCCGTCAGAGTGGTTAGCGGCAATAACGCTCTTTTGAACAACTCCGCTCTTTTAAAAACTCTCGGCACTAAAGCCCTTATTGTTACGGGCGCCGCCTCAGCCCGCAAAAGCGGAGCCTTGGGGGATTTGGAGACCGCCCTTTCAAAGGAGGGGATTGACTATCGGGTGTTTGACGGTATCGGGCAAAATCCCCTGATATCCTCATGTCGCGCCGCAGGAGAACAGGCAAGGAGCATGGGGGCGGATTTTATCATCGGTGTCGGCGGGGGTTCCCCACTGGATGCCGCAAAAGCCGTAGCCATCTATGCGGCTAATAAAGATTTAACACCGGAAGACATATACAGGCGGGTTTATAACAATGAACCTCTGCCGGTGGCTCTTGTGGGCACTACGGCGGGCACGGGCAGCGAAGTCACGGCTGTGAGCGTTTTAACCGTGGATTCCACCGGCAGAAAAAAGAGTATTTCAGGCCCCGACTGCTATGCCGAAATTGCCTTTGCCGACCCCAAATACACCTACAGCGTGCCCTATGACATCACGGTTTCTACCGCATTGGATGCCTTTTGTCATGCGGCGGAAGCNNTGCCAAGCCTGGTTCACACCCCGATGTACCGGTGTCAATAAACTTTACGCCTCGGCGGGGCTTAAGATTTTGTGGGAAGAGATTAAAGCCTTTGAAAAAGATACTTTGCCGAGCGATGCGGCAAGGGATAACCTTTATGCCGGTTCCCTTTATGCCGGCCTTGCAATTAACCTTTGCGGAACCGCCTTCCCTCATCCTTTGGGTTATGTCTTGACGGAAAATTACGGCGTCCCCCACGGAAAAGCCTGCGCTATGTTCCTGCCCGCCTTTTTGGAACGTGCCCGCCGCTTTGAAAAAGAAAAATCTAGGGAGATGCGGGATATTACGGGTTCGGATTTTGAAGAGGTGAGTGCAGCGGCAATTGAGCTTACGGCCCTGCCGGATATACGTATTTCCGCCAACGAGGCGAAGGAGTATGCTCAAAGATGGGCGGAGCAGGTGCCGAAAAACTTTGTCAACAGCCCGGGAGGTATGACGGCGGAAGAAGCGCAGGTCATACTCGAACAGCTCAACCGGTAAACACACAAAAACATTGCGGCCTGACCCTTTAATCATACGCAAAGGGTCAGGCTTTTAAAGTTCACAAACAGTTTAAAAATATGCTATTGACGAAGCGTGAACAAGGCATTATAATAAACACAAAGGTCAAAGATAGTCAAAGTCTAAAAGGAGTGTTGCCCTTGAGTATCAGTGCGAACATTGCACGTATAATTCTGGAAATGCTCGAAGAGGATGACTTTATCGAGATTCAACGCAATGAGCTTGCCCAGAGTTTAGGTTGCGTCCCCAGTCAAATCAACTATGTTATCGCCTCGCGTTTTACGCCTGAGCAGGGCTATACGGTTGAAAGCCGCAGGGGCGGCGGGGGATTCATACGCATCAGCCGGGTAAGCATGGATTCTTCCGCTTTGTTGATGCATGTGGTTAATACGGTTGGGCAGTCCATAGATGAAAAAACCTGTCGGGCACACATCCTTAATTTACATCATCAGGATGTTCTCGATGAGCAGGCGGCAAAACTTATGCTTGCCGTAACCTCCGACAGCGGCCTGCGTCCACTTGAACCCGAGGTCAGGGATCAAATAAGGGCTTTGCTTTTTAAAAAAATGCTTTTGACTGTATCCTGAATAAATAAGCTTTTAAGGGGAGATAAAAATGCTTTGTCAATACTGTGAACGAAACGAGGCCACCACTCACATAAAACGTGTGGTGAACGGAGAGATGACCCAAACTCATTTGTGCGGGGATTGCGCCGCGCATTTGGGCTACGGCGACGTGTTTTCAGGCTTCAGCCTGAATTTAGGTGAACTGTTGGGCGGTTTTACCAATGCCGCATTGCACTCTGCGGGTGAGGCTAAAGTGCTGCGCTGCCCCAAGTGCGGCAACTCTTTTGAAGATATTGCCCGGGAAGGCAAGTTAGGCTGCGCCGAGTGTTACGCCGCCTTTTACGACAAACTGCTGCCTTCTCTTCAGCGCCTGCACGGGCGTATTCAGCACAGCGGAAAAGTAGCGGATTCCGCCGGAGAAAAAATCAAACTCAAAGGCCGCATCGATAAACTGAAGACGGATTTAGCCGCAGCGGTGGCGGAACAAAACTTTGAGCTTGCGGCGGAACTCAGGGACGAAATAAAGGCGCTGGAAAAAGAACAGGACGCCGGCGTACAGGAGGGCGAATAAAATGAGTAAATGGTATATTGAAAAAGGCGCCGAGGGTGACGTAGTACTCAGTACCCGAATCCGACTGGCCCGTAATCTTAAAGACTATCTTTTTCCGACAAAGCTTGATCTCAAGGGCAGGCAACAGGTCAATTCCCTTGTTAAAGATGCTTTGCTGGAGTCGGGGAGCGGCAGTTTCGGCTACCTTGAAATGAAGGACCTTACAAGAACCCAAGCCGTCTCATTGGTGGAAAGGCACTTGATTAGCCCGGAATTTGCAAGTTCTTTTGAAGGGCGGGCACTTATGCTCACGGAAGATGAATCCGTAAGCATCATGCTCTGTGAGGAAGACCACATTCGGCTTCAGGTTATGAAAGCCGGCCTTGCCTTACAGGAAGCCTACAAAATCGCCGACGAGATTGACACTGAACTGGATCGGAAGCTCAATTACGCCTTTGACGAACGGATAGGCTACCTCACCCAATGCCCGACCAACTTGGGCACCGCCATGCGTGCCTCGGTAATGCTGCATCTGCCGGCCCTTACCCGCAGCGGCAATATGAACCGGCTTGCCGCCACGGTGGCAAAATTGGGGCTGACAATCAGGGGCGCTTACGGTGAAGGCTCCGCCCCCAAAGGGGATATATATCAGCTCAGCAATCAGATAACCTTAGGCATTACGGAAGCCGCCGCATTGGAGAACCTGCAGTCAATCACCTCCCAGCTTGTAAAGCAGGAGCGTGAGGCGGCGAAGATACTGCTCCAAAAGGAAGAAAATGCCGACAGGGTGTGGCGTGCCTTGGGCGTGTTGCAAACCGCACGTCTGCTCAGCGGCGACGAGTTTATGGAACTTATATCCCTTGTTCGCCTCGGAGCGGCCAACGGCCTCTTACCATTCGAACTTGAAAAGATAAACGAACTGATTGTGAATATGCAGCCCGCAACCATAAACTCGATGGAGGGTAAGACTTTGAAAGCGCCTCAAAGAGATGCTTTAAGGGCGCAAAAAGTGAGAGAGACCCTGAAAAATCAGGCATAAAAAGTGATTGTGAGATTTTCGGGTTTGATAGAAAATGCCGCAGCACCGCTGACGGCGGTTTTGGAGGATTATGTATGTACAAATTTAACAGGTTTACACAAAAAGCAAACTTTGCCCTGAATGCGGCCATAGAAAGCGCGCAGGTTTTGGGGCATGACTATATAGGCAGCGAACACCTTCTGATCGGTCTGCTCAAAGGTAAGGACGGGACGGCTTACGAGGCTCTTGCATCCAAAGGGCTTACCGCCGNNAGAACTTTCGCCCAAGGATCTGACGCCACGTTGCAAGCATATGATTGAAATGGCGGTTCTCTACGCCCGTTCCATGGGTCACGGTTTTGTCGGTACGGAGCATCTGCTTATAGCCTTGATTAGGGAAGGGCAGAGCGTCGCTTTAAAAATCATGACCGAACTCGGGGCAAACCCCGCCGAAGTGCTCGAACAGGTGACCGCCGGTCTTGCAAGCGGCAATGTTCGGGAGACAAACGGGGAGGAGATGCCCCGTGAAGAAAAATCGGATACCCCCACTCTGGAACAATTCGGGCGTGATCTTACCAAATTGGCTCAGGACAACCTTATTGACCCGGTCATAGGGCGGCAGAATGAAATTGAGAGGGTCATTCAAATCCTCAGCAGACGCACTAAAAATAATCCCTGCCTTGTCGGTGAACCGGGCGTGGGAAAGACCGCTATTGCCGAAGGGCTTGCCCTTAAAATCGTTTCCGGTGAAGTGCCCGAAACCTTAAAAGGCAAACGTCTTGTGTCTTTGGACCNNACCAAGTACCGGGGCGACTTTGAAGAACGGCTCAAGAGTCTGCTGGAAGAACTGGTTCGGGACGGCGGAGTGATCCTGTTTGTGGACGAGTTCCACACCATTGTGGGGGCGGGCGCCGCTGAGGGTTCCGTAGATGCCGCAAACACTCTTAAACCCTACCTTGCCAGAGGTGAAATCAAAGTTATAGGGGCTACAACCCTTGATGAGTACCGCAAGCATTTTGAAAAAGATGCCGCCCTGGAGCGCCGCTTCCAACCTGTTATGGTTGATGAGCCTTCCGAAGACGAGGCGATTGAAATTCTCAAGGGTTTGCGGGATAAATATGAAGCCCACCATAAAATACGCATCACGGATGCGGGCATAATTGCCGCCGTGAAGATGTCCGCCCGTTATATAATGTCTACTGAACAACCAC
>DCTF01000011.1:2360-5522 GCA_002329225.1 Ruminococcaceae bacterium UBA1447 | reverse complement strand
CCCAGTTTTTTATTGTTCATAAAGACAGCCCCCATCTTGACGGCGGTTACGCCGCCTTTGGGGTTGTTACCTCGGGGATAGAGATTGTAGACAAAATTTGTGACGACACTCCGGTTACGGATTCCAACGGCAGCGTCGCAAAAGCAAATCAGCCCGTTATAAATACCGTCAGGGTTGTGGACTGAGTTCAGGCCGGAAGACTTTCCCGTTTTGCCGGAGTACAACGAACTCCGGCGGCGGATAATAAAAAACGAAAGGACGAAAAAATGAAAAAAGTTGAAATAACTCCCATGAGCCTTCAAGAGGCGGAAAAGTTGGGAATCTCCTCCTGGGGCAGGTGGGGTTGCGAACCAAGTGTTTTTGACTGGTCTTACCCGGAAAAAGAAACCTGCTATGTATTTGAAGGCGATGTGACGGTTACCGCCTACGGGGTGGATTACCACATCACTCCCAACTGTTTAGTGGTCTTCCCCGAAGGAATGGACTGCGTCTGGAATGTGAAAAAAGCTATAAAAAAAGCCTATAAATTCGGCTGAAAAAGGCAATAAAATGCCGCCGGCTCCCTTTAGGAACCGGCGGTATCTTATACTTTTATTTTTTTCGGTAAAGAAGACCCTTTTCATTCAGGTAAGTTCGCATAGGCAACACCCAGTCCGTTTGAATGATATCAAAACCCCTGCCGGCCAACCAGCCCCAACCGTTGTCGGGGTTGCCGGTCACCGATATATCGTCGCTGTGCCCGGCGTTTTCCACGGTTTTATAATTAAACACAATTGCGTTTGCCCAAACAATCAGGTCTTTACCGTGCATTTTTTTGACATATTCCCGGCTCGCAATTTCACTGTCATCATCGCTGAAATGCACCTCGGAACCAATCAGGCGGATATCCCTTTCCAGAAGTTTGTCCGTGTAGTCATCTTCATTCCACAAAAACGGCATACAGGGGATATCCGGCGCCATTTGTTCCAAAAGGTCAAAACACTCTTCCACAGGGTAGAACTTAACAACTACTCTGTCCTGAAGATTATGGCGGCGGACACAGTCGGTAATCTCTTTTGGATTATCAAAAAACTTGTCAAGGTTAATAAAAACCCTGCGTCCGAAAGTCTCCAGAACTTCATCCAAAGTGCTGATGCCGCGGGTTGTTTCTACNNCGCAACCCGCGTACTTCGTTCGCCGTCATTTTTGTAATATTAATTTCGCTCCCCAGGTGAAAGGGTTCCATACCCGGATGAAAAACAAACAGTTCGTCGTCAAGGCTTTTGGTTATATCAATCTCCAAAATATCCGCCCCTTGCACAAGGGCTGCTTCAAAGGCTGCCGAACTGTTGCAGGGAATATTGCCCCCCGCCGTTCCCCTGTGGGCGGCTATCAGCAGTTTTTCCTCTGCGGCGGCACGGATAGCGTCTTTCATAGTATCACCTCACGAAAAAACTTTACGGCGTTTTAAAGTATTTCCATCATACGGTCAAGTTCGGCCTTTTGTTCATTATTAAGGGGAGCAAAGGGGCGGCGGCAGGTGCCGCAGGGGATACCCTGTTTTGTAAGCACATATTTAATTGCGGATTTTACATCGGTTTTAATAAGGGCCTCAATTATCTCATTTGCCCGGCCTTGCAGAGCTATGGCCTTTTTCATATCCCCGGAGTTGTAACTGTCAAGGATACCCCTGAACCTTTCCGGCATAATGTTGTAGGTGCTGCCTATTGCACCCTGAATACCTACCGGCAAAGCATTAATAAACAATTCGTCATAGCCGTTAAGCAGGCACAAATCGGGATGCTTTTTGCGCAGGCGGCTCAACTCGAACATATCGTTTGAGGTAAACTTAACCCCGTAAACATCGCAAACAGCCATAATTTTTTCAATATTTGCGCTTGTGATACTTACGCCGGAAAGTACCGGAATGTTATATACAATAAGAGGGAGTTTGGCGGCAGTTTGAATAAGCCGATAGTATTCGGCTATCTCTTCAAAACTGAATTTAAAATAGAAGGGCGGTACGGCGGATACCGCATCCGCTCCGGCGTCGGCGGCGTGGGCGGCAAGTTCAGCAGCTCTGTCCGCCCATATATCCCCCACATGGGCAATAACGGGCACACGGCCGGCCGTTTCTTCAACAACCGTTTCGAGTATCTTTTTCCGCTCCGCCGGTTCGAGCAAAAAACTTTCCCCGGTGCTGCCGCAGACGTAAAAGCCGTCAACGCCCCTGTCAACCTGTACCACGACAAGCCGGCGCAGGGAGTCGTAATTGACGGAATAATCCTCATTAAACGGGGTGATAAGTGCAGTAATAATACCTTTAATGTCCATTTTTAACCCTCTTTAAACATAAATTCGCTCAGGGAAAAAACATTCCCGAACCCGATTAGAATACTATCACACAGCCCGCCCGATGTAAAGGATTACAATGTTGCGGAAAGCTTTTTATTGCGGTTATAAAATATAAGGGTTATAATATCCCGCAAGTAAGTGCAAATAAAATGTTCGTTTTCGGAGTGCCCTATGTTTAAACATGATTACACAAAAACAATGATGATGAAGCTTTTTATGTCCCGGCCGGACGGCAAGGGCGGGACCGTTACGGAGTGCGATTTTGACAGGGCGGATGATATTCTGCGTCAGGCGGATGCCCTTACTCTGGGCGCTCCGAAAATCCTTTATCTGGTGGGCTGGCAGTATAACGGGCATGACGACAGATATCCGTCCTTTTTTGAGGTCAATCCCGCCCTGAAAAGCCCCGGAGACGCCACCGCCCCGGAAAGTATGCTCCGCTTTATCAATAAAGCGGCGGAGCAATACAACACAGTTGTAAGCGTGCATATCAATTTTTCCGATGCTTACGAAAACTCTCCCCTGTTTGAGGAATACAGGTCGGCGGGGGCTCTGATCCGCAACTCAAAAGGTGAGCCGGCCGCTATTGAAGAGTACAACGGCCAACCCTGCTATAAAATCAGCTATAAAGAGGAGTGGGAGAGCGGCCTTTTTCAAAGACGGGTGGATAAATTATTGGAACTGCTGCCGCTGAGGGAAGCGGGGACAATCCATGCTGATAACTTTCAGTGCTTTGTCAACCGCAAGCCTTCGGTGTCAATAAAAACCATGCAGGCATACCGTAAAAAAATGATTGATTATTTAGCCGAAAAAGGCATTGACGTCACA
>DCTF01000011.1:0-2320 GCA_002329225.1 Ruminococcaceae bacterium UBA1447 | reverse complement strand
GTGGGCGGATAAGTTAAAACGCAGAGAAGTTTTTGAAATCTATCCCGAAAAATATGCGGGCGGACTGCTGAAAGGCGAATACGGCAAATTTTTATACGGCAATATTCACGGCGAGGATTTGTGGCTTAAAAATAACGCCGGGGACGGTTGGCAGAAAGAATTTCTCCGGCAGTTTGCCGCCATTAATGTTCCCTATTTCTATCTGGCGAGCCTGAAAAAAGAAAAACTTTCAGGGCGGGGCAAAAAGATGCGAATGGTCTACACAAACGGCACCGTCTCGTATTTGAGGGAACAAAAAATCGCCAACAACGGCGTGCTTATGAAAGCTGAAGAAAACTTATTGCTGCCCCTTGCGTTTAAAGAAGATGCCTGCCTGGCTTACAGCAAAAACGGGTATAAGCGTCTTTGGCAGATGCCGGTTTTTAAGTACAACAGGGCGTTGATTTATGACATAACCCCGGAGGGGCCTAAATTTCTGGAGGAAAAGCCCGTGGTTTTGGGCAGAATAGAATTGGATGTCAAACCCGGACAGGCACTTTTACTGGAATTAAAACCGTAACGGATTATGCGATAAAAAGGAAGTTAAGTAAATGAGTAAAGAGATTAAAACCGTATCGCTTATAGGCTTGGGGGCTTTGGGTATTTTAACCGCCCACCGCTTTGCCAAAACAATGCCCCGGGAAAGTCTGAAGATTATAGCGGATAAAGAAAGGATAGACCGTTACCGGCAAAACGGAGTTTATGCCAACGGAGAGGCGTACGACTTTAACTATGTATTGCCGGAAGCTTTTTCGGCTCCCGCCGACCTTATTATTTTTGCCGTCAAATACGGCGCCCTCAATGAGGCCGTAGAGGCGGTGAGAAATCAGGCGGGGCCGAACACGCTTTTTTTGTCCTTGCTCAACGGGATTACAAGTGAAGAAATTATTGCCAAAGCCTACTCCAAAGAGCAGGTGGTTCACGCCGTGGCTCAGGGTATGGATGCCCTGTGTGAAAACTCGAGGCTGACCTTTTCAAACCCCGGTACGGTTTTTATCGGCGACCCGGAGGAAGGCGTTTCGTCCGAAAAGGTTAGAAGCGTAGCGGCGTTTTTTGAAAAAACGGGCCTGCCCTATGCCGTTGACAATGATATTGTCAGGCGAATGTGGGGCAAGTTCATGCTGAATGTGGGTATAAACCAGGCCGTGGCGGTGTTCGGCGAAAACTATGGCTCCGCACAAAATGAAGGGCAAACCAGAGATGTTATGATAGCCGCCATGCGTGAGGTAATACCTTTGGCCCAAAAGAACGGAATAAACATTACCGAAGCGGATTTGCCCTATTGGTTTAAAGTGATTGACAGCCTTTACCCCGAAAGCAAGCCCTCCATGCGGCAGGATGTGGAAGCAAGGCGTTACAGCGAGGTGAAAATGCTCTCGGGTGCGGTTCTCGCCATGTCGGAAAAGTATTCCGTAAAATCCCCCGTGAACGAAATGCTCTACCGAAAGATTAAAGAAATAGAGGCCACATATACCGCCTGAATTTAACCGGAAAATAAAAATGCCGCCCTGTCGTTGTTTGACAGAGCGGCATTAATGTTTTTGATTAGCCTACAAGATAGGCTTTCCTTACCTCGTCGCTGTTTGCAAGTTCTTTCCCGGTGCCGGTGAGGATGATTTTTCCCGTTTCCAGCACATAGGCTCTGTCTGCTATGGACAGGGCCATTTGAGCGTTTTGTTCCACGAGCAATATGGTGGTTCCCGCATTATGGAGGGTTTTGATAATATCAAACACCTGCTGCACGAGTATGGGGGAAAGACCCATGGACGGTTCGTCAAGCATCATAAGCTGAGGGTTGCTCATGAGCCCCCGGCTCATGGCAAGCATCTGCTGCTCACCGCCGGAAAGGGTACCGGCTATCTGTCTGCGGCGTTCTTTAAGCCTGGGGAAAAGTTCATACACATGTTCCAGAGACTTCCCGACGCCGGAAGAAGGCTGAGAAAAAGCGCCCATTTCCAGGTTTTCTTCTACCGTCATGCGCTGAAAAACCCGCCGTCCTTCAGGAATATGGGCAATGCCCATTCTGACTATGGAGTGAGGAACCGTAGTGTTGATT
The DNA here is from genome assembly GCA_002329225.1 of Ruminococcaceae bacterium UBA1447. Lineage (GTDB taxonomy): Bacteria > Bacillota > Clostridia > Oscillospirales > Acutalibacteraceae > UBA1447. The sequence continues at coordinate 225 of DCTF01000011.1, read as the reverse complement.
TTTTGACCCATAAAGACTATTTCGCCGGTTTTTGAGCGCAACAGGCCGGACACGGTTTTAAGGATTGTGGATTTTCCCGCACCGTTGGCGCCTATCAGGGACACTATCTCGCCCTTTTCCACATTGAATGAAACCCCTTGTATAGCATGAATGGGGCCGTAATACACATTCATATCGTTAACCGTAAGCATGGATTCAGGCCTCCTTTTTGCCGAGATAGGCTTC
>DCTF01000171.1 GCA_002329225.1 Ruminococcaceae bacterium UBA1447 | reverse complement strand
TTTATTGCCGGGTTTCTAAGATATTTTTCTGACAATGCCGATCGGGGTCTGCTGGGATGACTGCCCCAGCGGATTGTCGCTGAATATGGCTGCGCACATTTCAGCGTCAATACTTTCATCACTCCGTCCCAGCATATTGCAGGCGATGTCATTGGCATCGACAACAGCAACACTGTGCCCGGTATGTTCTTTCAGGCTCCGCGCCACTTTGTCCGGGTCTTCGGGAGCTAATTTCGCATAACGGTTATAGGGCGGAAGTGTGTAATCACAAGGGCCGTCTATCGCCCTCCCCTTTGTACCCACAATATTGTAAAACACTCCCCTTATGCCGAAGGGTTTTGTAAGAGCCGAACAGAGGGCTGCAAAAAGTATTTTGGGGCGTCCGATATCGTCTATGGCCAACTGCATAGTCCATGGGCTGCCCAATCCTATTCCGTAAGAAGTTTTCTGAACAAAACGGCTTAAAAATTTTGCCATGCGGCCCGGCTTAATATCGTCAATACGAAAAGCGCGGCCTTGACTGATGGCAACAATTTTTTCACTGATAAAAATCATATCCCCGTCTTTCAGATGAGGTTTAACATATTTATCCATAACCTCATTGAGGTTGTCACCGGCCATTATTACATGGGTTTTAACGGGGAAGCGGGAAAAAGTCCCGTACTCCGTAGTAATATCCAGATTTTTGCCCTCATTGGGCATAAGGCTTTTTTCTTCCATTTTACCGTCCCTCCCGAATGCATTGAAGTCTGAAGGCATTTTACAGCACAGCGGATATTTTTTCAATATATATTAATTTCTCTCCGGGCAGATGATTTTCCGCTTTTCTTCAACCCCGAAAAACGGCAGTTTATCAAAGGCCCACAACATGTGGTGGGTGCTAAAAAAGGCGGCCACAAGACTTCAAAGAAAGTTTACAATTTTTTAATTTTTTTGTTGACAAAAGGAATTATGTCCTCTATTATTTATGCGGTGTTATAATTCCTGTGTGAGGTTGGTTGTTATTGGATGAGAGTTTAAACCCCGCCGGTGNNAGAAAGACTTGTCTCTTTAGCCCGTAAGGGAGACACCGATGCAATGGCAGAACTCATCAAGTTAACGGCTCCCCTCGTTAATGCAAGGGCCGCCTTTTACAGCGGCTCGGGAATTGAAACGGAGGACTTGACTCAGGAAGGCATGTTGGGGTTTTTGAATGCCGTCTACTCCTACTCCCCCGAAGGCGGCGCATCTTTTAAAACCTATGTGACCGTTTGCGTAAACAACCGCATGCTTTCGGCCCTGAGAGCGCGACGAAACAAAAAGCGGATTANNAGAAGTTGAAGGCGCCGACCCCCAGGATATTCTCGACGCCAAGGAAGAAACACAAAGGCTTCTCAACATTTTAAATAACGAACTTTCTTTATTTGAAAAAACAGTCCTCATGCAATATTTGTCCGGCAAGCGTTATGAGCAAATCGCAAAGACCACAAACAGTTCCCCAAAAGCGGTAGACAATGCCCTGCAACGCGCAAGAAGAAAGCTGAGACAGGCCGAAAACAATTAGTCGTTGTTCTCTTCTTTTTCGGCAGACCGGAATACCGGTCACATAAATTAATCCATATGCCCGCGTAGCTTAAAAGCAGAGCGTTGTTAATCCAAAGGTGTCGGTGCGATTCCGTCCAAGGGCAAAATATTATTTCAAGCGAGGTAAAAACATGTTCGAAGACAAAACACTCACATGCAAAGATTGTGGCCAGGAATTCGTTTTCACAGCCGGCGAGCAGGAGTTCTATGCCGAAAAGGGTTTCGAAAACGAGCCCCAGCGTTGCAAAGACTGCCGTATTGCCCGTAAAAACGGTGCCAGAGGCGAACGCGAAATGCATGAAACAACCTGTTCCGAATGCGGCGGAGTTGCAAGGGTTCCCTTCATCCCCAGAGATGACCGCCCGGTGCTTTGCAGCGATTGCTTTGCGAAGTCCAAGGAAAATGCGTAATCCGACAACTTTAAATTAACGCAAAACGAACGCTCCGGAATTCCGGAGCGTTTTTTTATAACGGCATCTTGTTGTTTCCCGTACATTTTTCACGATTTGTACGGGATTTTTGTTTTTTAGCGGTTTTAATGCTTATTAAGATTAAAAGCACCGGAGTTTAGCGTTTTACACAGAATTTTAAGGAAAAGTTTGTGCAACTTTTTTGAGAATTTTTGCAACTTTTTCTGTAAGATTCGGAGTTTTCGGAGACTATATAGTTATAGGGGGTTAGGCAACCAAAAGGCATCTGTTTAATATGCCCACAGGCTCAACATAATAATTGTAATAATTGTGCATTGACACAACTGAAAAATGAGTGTATTGTGGGCTTGAAAAGGGATGTTTTTTCAGCAACAGCTTTCTCTACTGAATATTAATATTAATTAATAATATCAAAATTTGAAAGGGAAAAAAATGAAAAAGTTTTTGAGCGCATTATCATTTTTGCTGTCAATCTTATTGTTGATGCTTACTGCGGCATGTGAAAAGTCGGTTGATTCCAAACCGGAGAATACGGTCTTGCAAACGGAGTATGAATCTACAGTATCACAAGCGGAGTTGCAGACAGAAAAGGAGAAAGAAAACAACTTAATGTCTACTGAACAACCACAG
>DCTF01000021.1:3620-17496 GCA_002329225.1 Ruminococcaceae bacterium UBA1447 | reverse complement strand
CTTTTCCTTGCACTTATTATACCAGAAATGACCCGCTTTTTCAGCAATATCAAGGCTTTTTGCTTTGTTCAGTAAACATTAATTTAGATTAAAACAAAGCTAAATAACGGATTTATACCTGATCAGGCGTTGAGCTTCTTTTATATCAGTGCAGTATCCCGTGGCAGTCAAAGCAAACAGCGCTGCACCGAATGCCGCTTCTTCCGTATGAAGAGGAATATGCAGCTCAAGGCCGAATTTTTCGGCAAAAGTTCTGCACAACGCTTTATTTTTTCGCAGGCCGTTGCCTGAGCCTACAAGCATTTTGTGCCCGCTTGCACCGAAATCATCATACATGTCTTTCAATTCGTCGGCAATCCCTTCGATAACACCCCAAATAAAGTGACCGGGTGTAAAGTTATCTGTGCCCAGGTTTTGAACGCTGCCCCTTAGTTCCGGATTTTCCCGTGTGCCGGCAAAACGTGTGTCGATTTTTAAAGCGTTATCCGGTGTTTCGGCATTATCAAGATACTTATCTATTGCGGCGTATGCGCTCGGAATTTTTTCTCCGGTAACAAGGGCGGCGGTGTTTCTTAAAAACTTTTCTAAAACTGAAAAGGCTCTGCCGCCGCAAAGAGAGGAGCCGACACGCAGATATTTATCGTTAAAACAGGGACGAACCTCCAAACTGCCCGGCGTTATAGCATCCGTTAAAAAAGAGATTTGGCTTCCGGTTCCTACATTTACCAGCAGTGCGCTGCCCATTTCCTTAACGGAACCTAAAAAGCTTGCCTGGTTGTCGCCTATGGCAACGGCTACCGGAACATCTCTAAATGTTCCCGAAACTTCAAAATTTCCTGTTACTTCCGGAAAAAATGAATAATCCAAGCCGGCGCTCTCTATGGCTTCAGAATCAAACTTCAATAGATTTAAATCAAACAGGCCGAGGCTTGCTGCATCGGAAGTATGTATCAAAGGTCTGTTTAAACCGCAGAGCTTATTGACCAAATAATCGTGAATTGTGCAAATCGACACCGCTTCTTCGGGCACACGCCCGTTTTGGGAGTGGTAAAAATAGGTTGAAGCGCCATAACCGGTTGCCATTTTATAACCTGTTAAATTACTCAGATATTCAGCATAACTGAGTTCGTCATTATATGCCTCATTTCCGCTTTCATCCTGCCAAAAATAAAGGGGACTGACTGCTTCAGCATCCTTATCAATATAAACAATGCCGTGCATCTGCCCTGTAACACCGATGCCGGCAAGGGGAGAAAACTCGTCACAAAGTTTTTGGGTTATAGAAAGACATTTTTCGACAATGGCAACAGGATTCTGAATCCGCTCGAAAGGGTATTTACTTTCCAGCAGGTTGTCGTTATCAATACTGATGCTTTTTTTAATTTCGCCGGTTTGCGCATCAACAACAACTGCGCAAATTGAAGTGGTTCCAATGTCAATCCCCAGCACATTCATTCGGATCTTGCTCCTTATAAAGATGTGGACTGGAGGTCCAAACGGGCAATAATATCTTCCTGTATGGCGGGTGATAAATCCAGGAAGTTTACGAAAGTACCGTGAATACGCATGATATACACCCCGTTTGGAGCATATTTTTTCGGCTTCGCCAAAACCGCACGCAGGGTTTCCGGTGTGGTGACATTGACATAAAGATAAAACGGCTTAATGCAGTCTATCTGTTCGTTGAAGAAAAGGGGAATAATAACCCGTTTTGCGAACTCTTCGCCCTTGCCCTCGTAATCTTTCGCTTTAAAGAACTTGGGGTCAATACCGAAGTGGGAGGCATATCCCCCGCAGAACTTTTCAAAGGGGAGCTTAAAGTTGGATAACAAACGGAACCCCAAACCGCCGGAAGCCTCGCCGAACAACGGGTCAACGCCGTAATTTAACTGTTCTCTGGCTTTTCTGCCGTCGGGTGTAGCGCCAACCCAATAACCGTATAGTAAGTGGGTTGAGGGGCTGCTCCAGTCGGGTCTGAAGGGATTGCCCAAGTAATTCTTTTGATCAGCTACGATATCCGAAACCTTTTCAGCGATTAAGGCTGCTTCTTTATCCACGACTTCTTCATTGTTGCCGAACTTAGGCAGAGAGAGCAGATAAGCTCTTAAGTCTTCTTCACCTTCGCCTTCAAAGTTGTTTTTCAGAGCGTCAAGCAAGCGCTGTGCGTCCTGAGGTCTGTCTTTAACGATGTGGTCTATAGCTATAAAAGAGTCGGCAATTACCGAGAGACCGTGAATCAGACAGCCGCTGCCGTTATATTTTGTTCCTTGCCTCATAGGGTCACGTACATCAATTCCGGTATAAGCGCCGCCCATAAATGCGGAAAGGAAGGGGACAGGCAGGTTGGAAAGTGCAACGGAGGCTCCGTTACCCGCATCGGCCATTTTTTCCGCAAAGTGTCTGACATTTTTGTAAAAAAATTCTCTGATATTTTTAAGTAAAGTGAGGGGATCCGTTTCCCGTATCCCGGTATCAATCTTTTCGCCGGTGATGGTTGAGTAGCCGTTATTAAGAGTAAGCTCAAGTATCTTCGGCAGGTTAAGCCAGCTGTTTGTGGTGTTGCCGTTGTCCTTACCCATAATAAGCGGTTCCTGACAGCCTGCCACCGAATAGTCGGGCAAGTCGAACTCATCCACGCCGCTTTGGCGGAGAACTTCAAAAACGGAATCGTCATTAAAGAATGAGGGGGTAAGGCAGCCCGGTGTAAAGAAAAACCTGCCCAATTCACGGTACAGCCTTTCGGGCGTGTTTTTATGGAGCTTAACCGACAAAATGGGCTGAGGCAGATTCATATCATAATAGGCATCCAATAATGCATAAGTGCATTCATTGGTTAAATCTTTTCCGTCTACCGATTTTCCGCTCAAAAGTATGTTTTGAGAAATGGCCCAACTTCTATCACCGACATTAAAGAAGGTAAGAAAATGCTTAAAATAAGCGGCGGCTTCATCCCTTGTATCGCCGCTCATCATACGGTAGGGCTCAAAAATCCTGTCAGCATTACCTACGGAAAAGGCAAAGGGATTTGGCGCCTGTTCAAGGCACATAACCTGCCAAAGTAGGATAAAGGACTGAATAGCCTCAAACAGTGTTTGTGCACCTTTAGCCGGCACCTTGCGAAGAGTTTTTTCCATCAGCTCCAACTGTAAGGCTCGCTCTCCCTGAGCGGTCACACGTTGCATTGCCGCTATATCCGCATAACGTCCTGCAAGGCGAACAGCGCCCTCAAGGGTCATTACGATAGCCTTGAAGACTTCTATTTTGTCCTTATCCGTTTCGTCCGCTATCCCGGAGTTTATTTCCTCTATCAAAGCGTTAACTCCGTATTTGAGTGCGGGTCTGAAGTCCGGGATAAGGTGGCCGGTTACCTGCTCCACAAAAAAGGCCACTTCCGATGTATAGTCGCCAAACTCTTTATAAACCGCAGTTAATGATTTTACGTATTCCGATTGTCTTGTATGTTCCCGCAGTGATTGTATTCTTTCAGGCGTAAACTCTTCATTAGGCTCAATGTCATCAAATACGGCGGTGGGATCGCAGTAGCCGCTAAAGGTTTCCACCATAAAGTTAGGGTTAATAAGCGCATAACTCTTTGCAAAGGCATCCCTTTGAGTACCGGCAAAAATTGCGTTTTCACTCACTGAAAGCGGCAGTTTGTCAATAATTGCATTAAGTTCAAGAGCGGCCACAACTTCTCTGTGCCGCCCGAAGGCTTTTGCGGAAGCCTCGGCCGCCGCTTCCCGGGCTAAAAACCATCCGTCCAAACGCTCTAAAGCGCGTTCTTCCTTAAACAGTCTTTTGGCCATTTCTGAAACTGTGGCAGGACTAATATTTATTTTATTCATAAAAATCCCTCCAAGGAATAAATTAAGTACTTATTAAATTCAAACCGCCGTCACTCAGTATCTTGGCGAAAGCACTGTACGAATTATCGTCTACAAAACCGTCTTTTACATTATATTCCAATCCGCATTTTGCCCATTTTTCTTTTGCAAATTCATGATAACGCAGCAATTCAAAATCACAAACATCTTTGTCGAGTGTAGAAAAAAACTTTAAAAACTTTTTTGCATCACCGCTTGAAGCATTAAAATTATTCACAAGGGGGATGCGTACTAACAACTGTTTTCTACTTGCAGAAGCAGCTGAAATGTTTTTTAATACCTCTTTATTTGAGGTGCCGACAACACGCAAATGCTTCTCGTTATCATAGTGCTTACAGTCAATAATAAGATAGTCTATCAGGTCAAAAAGTTTGGGCAAAAAAGGATGTGAACCGTTTGTTTCCAATGCGGTGTGAATGCCCGCATCTTTAAGCTTTTCAAGCAAACCTGACAACTCTTTATACTGGAGGGTGGCTTCGCCTCCAGTGAAAGTAACGCCTCCCGACTCAAAGAACAAAGGCTTGCAACAGCAAATATCATTAAACAAAGTATTTATGTCGGTTTCGGAACAACTAAGCTTAAGTCCGCTGCCCGGAATGTCCAGGCAAGGTTTGTTATAACAATCTTCGCAAACGGTTCTGTCAAGTATTCCGTTCCTGATGGCTCCGTTGGGACAATCCTCATCCCGAGGAGTGGAGTCGGTAATCATACAGCCGTTTACGGATATGGCTTNNTATACCAGGCGATTACCCGGCCCGTCCTGAGAATAATTAAAGCCCTTGAATACTACTTTCATACCGTTCTTTTTTCAAAATACTCCTTTGTTACTCCGCATAGGGGGCAGGTCCATGTATCGGGCAAATCCTCAAAGGGGATTTCGCCTTCATATTGATAGCCGCAAAGGGTGCAAACCCATTTTTCGTTTTGTCCGGGGCTTGGCAAAGCCTCAGAGCGGGATGCGGAAACTTGTGGTATAACATCATTCTTTTTGTACTCATCAAAAGCATTTTTAACCGAATCTTTTAAATGGCTTTGATAGTACCCGTAAAGTAAAGGCTCACCGTTGCCGTTTTTAGCCTGTTCCACCACGGCGGTAAAAATATGGTGGGTGGGCAAAAGATTTGTGCTGACAACCCTGCAAATCAAAACGGCGGCGGCATCTTTCAACACCGGTAAACCGTCTGTCAGCTCATAATCAACATTCGCCCATTTGTCCACATCTCTGCCGGATTGGTAGCCGAAGTTTGCTATGTAANNAAATTGAAAACCTTCCGCTTTCCACAATGAAAGAGGTAGTATTATTTCTATTCATGCTGCAAAGTATAACATGGGGCGGATTGGCGCTGGAAGCCTGTACAAATGCATCCACGGTCGAACCTCCGAGACGGCCGTCTAATGCAACTCCGGTTACGTAAACTCCCGTAGAAATTTTATACAATGCGGTTTTATCGAACATTTCAAACCTCCAAATCAGTTATTTTGACTGCCTGTTGTAGTTTCTTCTTTGCCGGGGGTGTAGAGAAAATCATATATATATTGCTGGTTTTTACCCAAATCGGCCAAAAGCACGGCCTGCTTCCTCTTGGTAGCATTCTGCCAAGTCCCGTCGGCAGGTATTCTGGCCTGCTGAACCTCGTAATGTCTATAGAATAAAGCGGCTCCAAAGGCATATTTTGTCAGCAAGGCGGGGGACATATCCGTTTCAACTTCAGGTAGAACGGAATTTAAAATCGGCAGTACTTCCCAAGGCTTTTTGTCAATGGACTTCTTAATAATAGCCTCAACAACATTTCTTTGACACTTTGTACGCATAAAGTCCGAGTCTAAATAACGAATCCGGCTGTACCAGAGGGCTTCATTCCCGTTGAGGTGAACATTAGAACCCGCCTGTGTTTTAAAAAAGTATTCCTCCCTCATAACCTTGGCTTCTTTTTCGGTTATTGCAACTTCTATTCCGTCAAGTTGATCAATAATATTCTGAAAAGCGTCAAAGTCCACAAGAACATAATGATCAATTCTTACATTGAAGTTATACTCTATTGTGTCTATAACAAGCTGAGCGCCGCCATAGGTGCAGGAAGCGTTGAGTTTGGCGCTTCCGCTGCCCGGAATATCTACCCAAGTGTCCCTTAAAAAAGAAGTAAGCTTAACTTTTTTGTTATTCCTGTCTATGGAAAAAAGAATCATGGAGTCGGAACGTGAAGCGGTGTTTTCAATCCGGGCGTCAACGCCTATAAAAAGGATGTTGGTTACCTTGTTGTCGCTCCAAAGTGTTTTGCCGTCTAAATAAACATTCTCTTTATGACCTTGCGGGTTAAAGTCAACTGAACAAAGAGTAAAATAGGTGTACCCGATAAAAGCACTGACAGAGATTGCAAACACTGTTATGAGTGCAATTAACCCTTTTAAAAACCTGCTCATTTTATTTTTATGTTTTTTGCCTCTTTTATTCTCGGGAGGACGGTTTAATGGTGGTAATTCCCCGGTTGGACTTTTGTCGGAAAAGTAGATGTCTGCCATAATTTGCCTCCGCGAAAATTTATAAGCGTACAGAAGTTCATATATATGATACACTACAAATCGTTAATAAACAATGACCGAACCGAGAATTATTTATGATTTTTGGTATTATTTTATGGACGATCCTGCTTGCCTGTTTTGTTTGACATATAATGGCATTTGACCTAAAATATCAATGCGAGCAAGCTGGGCAGCCGCGTGTGCGAATTCGCTCACGAGGAAAGTCCGAGCTCCGCAGAGCGGGATAACGGCTAACGGCCGCCGAGGGCGACCTTAGGGAAAGTGCAACAGAGATATACCGCCCGCTTTTTGCGGGTAAGGGTGGAAAGGCGAGGTAAGAGCTCACCGGCGCGCGGGAGACCGCGCGGCCCTGCAAACCCTATCCGGAGCAACACCGACAGGGGTAACCGTAAAATCGGTTGGCGCTTGCTCGGCGCAGTCCCCGACAGGTGGCTAAAGCCTTTTGGCAACAAACGGCGTAGATAGATGGCTGCCTTAAAAGACAGAACTCGGCTTACAGGCTTGCTCGCAATTATTTCGCTGCTTGGCAGTCAAACTGCTAAGTGCATTTGCTCATTCGGGCAAAAATACGAGGCTTGTATTTTGGCGGATGTTTGCGTTTCAAATCATCCGCCTTTTGTCGGAAAATAATAAGTGCTAAATGGTATAAAACTCTCGGATAATTGGAACTCATAATACAGATTTATGGAATAATATGCAAGATATTGAAACATTAATTGAATTATGCGGCAATGTGGAAGGAATTACTTTCCGCAATGATGATTCCGGTTTTACCGTGCTGGATTTGGACAGCAACGGTGAGTTGGTTACGGTAGTGGGCACTTTGCCTCAAATAAGCGTAGGAGAAAGCCTGAGACTGAAAGGCGAATGGGTTAATCATCCTACATTCGGGCGCCAGTTCAAGGCGGAACTGTGTGAGCATAGTCTGCCCGCAACGGCGACGGAATTGCTGAAATATTTGTCAGCCGGCACTATCAAGGGTATAGGTCCCGCTACGGCGGTGAAAATTGTCGAAGCTTTTGGGGAAGACACTTTTGATATCCTTGAGAATAATCCTAAAAAACTTTCATCTATTAAAGGAATNNCGCCGATTTTAAGGCTCAATTTGCTATTCGGGAAGTTATGATTGCTTTGGAAAAGTTTGGAATGACCGCTTCCGAATGTTTAAAAGCCTATCGTATTTTCGGCGCAAATGCGGTAGCGGCGATAAGAGAAAATCCCTATATTTTGACCTATGAAAGCATAGGCATCGGGTTTGACAGGGCTGACGACATTGCCGCCGCATTGCCGGAGCCTCCGGTTCTCGGTTACAGAATTGCTTCCGGAATAGTACATGTTGTAAAGCATAACCTTTCAAACGGCCACACCTGCATACCTGAGGAAAAACTCTTTGTACCCTGCATCAGTCTGCTCGGGGTAAGCAAAGAAGAGATTGAAGAGGCTTTGGATGTCCTTGTGGAGCAGGGGAGACTTGTCCTGAAGAAAGTGAGAGAAAAAGATTATATCTTTCTTCCCCGACTTTATATGGCGGAGAAAAAGGCGGCGGAACATGTTGCAATGATTTTACGTTTTCCGCCGGCGGGCAGTCCGGCCATTCAGTCGGAGATTAAAAAAATCGAAAATAAAAGCGGACTTAAATTTGAAGAAAAGCAAAAACTCGCAATCGAAACCGCTTTACAAAAGGGTATTTTAATACTGACCGGAGGGCCCGGGACGGGAAAAACAACAACAATAAACGGAATCATCGGACTTTACGAAGCAAGCGGATTAAAAGTCGCCTTAACCGCACCCACAGGCAGGGCGGCAAAGCGCATGAGTGAGGTTACGGGGAGAGAAGCAAAAACTATCCATCGTTTACTCGAGGTTGAATGGGATAAAGATGATAACCCCGTTTTTGCGAGGAACGCGCGAAATACCTTGAGTGAAAATGCGGTAATCGTTGATGAGCTTTCAATGGTGGATATTACTCTCTTTGCAAGTTTACTTGATGCGTTACCGATGGGATGCCGTTTGGTAATGGTGGGCGACCATGACCAGTTGCCGCCTGTAGGTGCCGGGAATGTACTGAACGACCTGATTACTTCGGGGCTTTTGCCTGTGGTTGAACTTAAAGAAGTTTTCCGCCAGGCTATGGAAAGCCTGATTGTTGTAAATGCCCACAGGATTGTTAACGGTACGCTTCCTATTTTAGATAATAGGGAAAAAGACTTTTTCTTCATAGAAAGGTCAACGGTTGCCAACACTGCCGATACCATAGCCGAACTTTATTCACTGCGTTTGCCAAAGGCTTACGGCTTTTTACCCCAGAAGGATATTCAGGTGATTTGCCCATCCAGAAAAGGTGAAGCGGGCACTGTGCAGCTAAACAAAAAACTCCAACAGTCTGTAAATCCGCCGGCTAAGAACAAAAAAGAAATCATCATTAAAACCAATATTTTCCGTGAAGGCGATAAAGTAATGCAGACTAAAAATAATTACGATATTGAATGGACTCGCGGGGATCAGGACGGCTCAGGTATATTTAACGGAGATATAGGGATTCTAAAAAGAGCTGACAGCCGTTCAGGCACATTGGAAATTATTTTTGATGACAGAACTGCGGTTCTGACTTCGGAACAGGCGGCGGATTTGGAATTGGCTTATGCAATAACTGTGCACAAAAGTCAGCGCAATGAGTTTGAGGCGGTAATAATGCCGACAATAGGCGTTATCCCGCAGCTTGCTTACCGCAATCTGCTATATACTGCGGTAACGAGAGCAAAAAGCATGATGATTCTTGTGGGCTCACCGTATCAGGTTGAAGAGATGACAATGAATGACAAAAAAGCCAGACGCTACTCCGCCCTGGACTTCTTCCTTAAAGAGGCAATTCAAAATGCCTGATAAACTTTCAGTAGGGGAACGTATATTATCCGCTTTTTATCCCGAACGCTGTGCCGGATGCGCAAAGGTTATTCCGACCGGAAGCGGGCTTTGCGCCGATTGTTCCGATAAACTTCTTGAGGTTGACGGAGTGATTTGCCGAAAGTGTGCCAGAAATAAGGAAGAATGCCTTTGCCCGAATATCCGTGTTTACTACTCTCAGGCGGCGGCCCCCTTTTACTATGACGGTACAGCCGGCAAATGTATAAGAAGGCTTAAGTTCCTAGGTAAAAGACAAAATACGGATTTTCTTGCACGTGCTATGGCAAAAACGGCAAAAGCAAGGTATGATTTGGATAGTTTTGATTTGATTGCATATGTACCCATGAGCAAAAAAAGCTTGAAAAAGCGAGGGTTTAACCAAAGCTCTCTGCTTGCTGAAAAAGTCGGAGTTTTATTAAATATACCGGTGGAATACAAGGCTCTTGTAAAAGTTTATGAAACCCCTCCGCAGCACAAGGCGGGCGCATCTTTGCGCAGGGGCAACTTGGCGGGTGTGTTTGATGTTCCAAACCCGTCATCGCTATCCGGCAAAAAGATTTTACTCTGTGACGATGTATTNNCTGTTGATTGCGGGAGCCGCTGAAGTGTGTTGCTTAACTGCGGCAGTTACAAAAAAGAGGGTAAACTACTCGGGAAAGGGGGAGAATAATGCCCGGAGCTAATATCGGCGTAGACCTCGGAACAACCTCCGTTGTAATATATGTACAAGGCAAAGGCATTGTTCTCAACGAACCCACAGCCGCCGCTTATCTGGAAAAGAGCGGAAAAGTCCTTGCTGTCGGCAGAAAAGCATTTGCAATGGTGGGGAGGGCGCCNNCTTAACATTGTCAGGACATATCTGCAACGGATATGCGGCAATATGGTTTTTAAACCGAATGTAGTAATTTGTCTGCCGTCGGGTGTTACAAATCTTGAAAAGAGAACGATTTTAGATTTGGCAATTTCATCCGGAGCGGGGAAAGCCTGTTTGATTGACGAACCTTTGGCTTCGGCTCTCGGAGCCGGTATTGATATTTCACGTCCTAACGGAACTATGGTGGTGGATATCGGCGGAGGAACAACCGATGTTGCCGTATTAACTATGGGAAGCATATCAATTTCCCGTTCCGTAAAGCTTGCCGGCAACGCATTGGATGAGGCTATCATCNNCGTGAAAGGGCCCTGATAGTGGGCGAAAAAACCGCAGAGAAGGTCAAGCGCAAAATCGGTTGCTCATTTATGCGTGAACCTGAAATTGCAATATCCGTCAAGGGTAAAAACAATATTACCGGTATGCCCACACGAGTGGAAGTAAACTCAACGGAAATTTATTTGGCAATCCGTGAACGCCTGGAAAATATCTGTGATACAATAATCTCGGTGTTGGAATCAACCCCGCCCGAACTGTCTGCGGATATTGCTGATAACGGAATTGTATTAACCGGTGGCGGAGCCTTGCTCAGCGGGCTTGACAGACTGATTGAGTCAAAAACCGGTATAAAAACCTATGTGGCCGATGAACCCCTGCTCTGCGTTGCAAAAGGTATCGGTAAAGTGATGAATAACCGGAAGTTTCTGGAACGTTCAGGTTATATGTTTAAAACTGCTGAAGAGATAAAAGGTTATTCTGACTGATAATTAATAAAAAGGAGAAAAAAAGATGAAAGTAATAGCTCACAGAGGTGCATGTAAGGCAGCGCCGCAAAACACAATCCCCGCATTTAAAACGGCTTTGGAAATGGGGGCGGACGGATTTGAAAATGATGTTCATCTGACTAAAGACGGGGTTTTGGTGATCTGTCACAACTACGATATTGATGAAACCTCAAACGGTAAAGGCTTAATAGCCGATTATACTTTTGAGGAACTCAGAAAGTTCGACTTCGGCTCATATTTTTCCGAAGAGTTTGCAAATACCCGTATACCTGCACTTGATGAATTTTTAGAGCTGTGTTCCGGAGTTAGCGTGATTAATGTAGAAATAAAAACCCCGCAAAACGGTTCAACCGAAATTGCCGAAAAAGTAATAGATAAAGTTAAAGAATTCGGCTTGCTTGACAATCTGATTATCTCCTGTTTTAACAAAGATATTCTTTTGGCTTGTAAACAAGCGGACAGCACGGTAAAAACAGGCTTCCTTTATTCAACGGATTGCCCCTATAAAGAGGTTTATAATGACCCGGTAGCCTTCGCAAAAAAAATAAAAGCGGACGCTCTGCATCCGCTTGGAATTTTGGTTGATGAAGAATACATTGAAAACTGCCATGAAGCCGGTTTGATTGTAAACCCCTGGACTATTGACAAGCCGCATGCAATCGAATGGTTGCTAAACTGGGATTGTGACGGGGTTATTACAAACTATCCCGACATTGCCCGTGAGATAGTGGACAAATAATTTATAAGCCTGGCCTTTTGTCAGATTCGCTTGTAAGTGTTATATGTAAAGCAAAGTTCCCCTGAATTTTGGGGTTCGGAAGTATAAACCAATTTCCAATCTTTCATTTCCTTCAAATTTGGGAAAAATTTATCCGCCTTTTTCACGGCATCAACATGAGTTACATATGCAGTGGAACAGTAGGGGAGCATAAGTGAATAGACCGCCTGACCGCCGATGATGAAAACGTCATCGGCATCATACTTTTTCAGTTCTTCCAGCAAGTCATCAAGAGTATTAACAACGGTAACGCCGTCTATTTTCAGTTCTTTATTGTCGGACAGAACAATATTATTTCTGTTCGGCAAAGGCTTTTGACGGGGAAGAGAGAAAAAGGTTTTTTCCCCCATAACAACATTTTTTCCGGTAGTCATGGATTTGAAGAATTTCAAATCCTCAGGTAAATGGAAAAGCAGGCCGTTTTCATAGCCGATTCCCCAGTTGTTGTCTACTGACACAATTAAGTTCAATCAGAACACCTCATTCCAAATAAACAATGCAGATCAAACCGCTACCGGTATCTTTACTTTAAACTCGTTAAAACGGTAATTATCAAACTTAAAACTTTCGGTAGTGAACTGATAAAAGTCTTTGACCTTTTTGTCAAGGGCGAACTCGGGAGCTTCAAACTCCTGTCGGGTTATAAGTTCTTCCACAATGGGGATATGCCTGTCATATATGTGAGCATCGGCAATCACANNCCCGGTTCCAGCGAACTCACATGGGCAAACATATGCAGAAGTACGGCATATTGGCAAACATTCCAGTTGTTGGCAACAAGCATATCCTGAGAACGCTGGTTCAAAATTCCGTTGAGTTTGTTGCCGGTAACGTTGAAGGTCATACTGTAAGCGCAAGGGTAGAGCATCATTTCGCTTAAATCGTGGTGGTTATATATGTTTGTCATTATCCTGCGGCTTAAAGGATTATTTTTCAGGTCAAACAAAACTCGATCCACCTGATCGAACATTCCCTCTNNGTTTTCATCAGCCCAAGCGTCCCAGATGCGGCTGTTGAGTTCGGCAATTCTATTGGACTTCTTTTGCCAAATCCATAACAGTTCATCTATGGCTTTGGCGTAATATGTTTTTCTCAGCGTCAGTATAGGGAACTCTTCAGCAAGATTGTACCTGTTGACAAGCCCGAACAATTTAACCGAATGGGCAGGGGCGCCGTCTTCCCAACGGGGACGCACATCGTAGTCAGTGTCCCAATAGCCGTTTTTCAATATGTTTTTGCAATTCTCCGCAAACACCTTGTCCGCAAAGCTCACATAATCACCTGCTTAAATTTATTTAGTACATTTTAGAATGCAATCGACTTTGTGTCAATTAATTTGCACACCATAAAAGTTTGCTTGATTTAATTTTGTGATAAATTATAATTATTTAGTGTGTTGGCACGATGATGTTCCGGCTCAAGGAGGAATTTATGGAAAGACTGTTAATCGATAGTATTGGTAAAGAACCGCAAGCTTTCGCAGATACATCCGTTACGGTTTGCGGGTGGGTAAAAACTATTAGAGATTCAAAGTCGTTAGGGTTTATTCAAATCAATGACGGAAGTTCCTTTAAAGGCGTTCAGGTTGTTTTTGAAGAGCAAAAGATTAAAAATTATAAAGATATAGCCAAGCTTAATGTCGGGGCGGCTGTCTGCGTTACCGGCGTTGTTGTGCTAACTCCAGATGCCGCTCAGCCTTTTGAAATCAATGCGGANNCGGAATACCCGCTTCAAAAAAAGCGCCATACTTTGGAATACCTGCGGACAATAGCTCACTTGCGGCCCCGTACCAATACTCACAGCGCCGTTTTTAAAATCCGCTCCGTTGCTTCATATGCAATACACAGCTTTTTTAATGAAAACGGCTTTGTTTATGTTCATACGCCCATTATTTCTGCAAGTGACTGTGAGGGAGCAGGGGAAATGTTCAGGGTTACAACTCTTGACNNCCGAAGATTTTTTCGGCAAACCCGCATATTTAACGGTTTCCGGTCAGCTTCAAGGGGAAGCCCTTGCTCTTGCTATGGGAAAAATTTACACTTTCGGCCCCACCTTCAGGGCGGAAAAATCTTATACCCAACGCCATGCCGCAGAGTTCTGGATGATTGAACCG
>DCTF01000021.1:180-3610 GCA_002329225.1 Ruminococcaceae bacterium UBA1447 | reverse complement strand
ATGATTAAGTATGTACTTAAGGCCGTGCTTGAAAAATGCCCCGATGAGTTGGAGTTTCTCAATAAGTTTTTTGATAAGAGTCTTATTGAGAGGCTAAAAACGGTTTCGGAGTCTTCTTTTGCAAAAGTCGGCTACACCGAAGCTGTAGAAATGCTTGAAGAGCATAATGATGAGTTCGAGTATAAAGTCAACTGGGGTTGTGACTTGCAAACGGAACATGAACGTTTCCTTACAGAGAAGATTTTTAAGCGCCCTGTTTTTGTAATCGATTATCCGAAAGAAATAAAGGCTTTTTATATGAGGCTCAATGATGACGGAAAAACCGTAGCCGCAATGGATTTGCTGGTTATGGGGATAGGTGAGATTATCGGCGGAAGCCAAAGGGAAGAACGGGAAGATGTGCTTTTGGAAAGGATTAAAGAAAGCGGATTGAATCCGGAAGACTATTGGTGGTACACGGAACTTAGAAGATACGGAGGAACAAAACACTGCGGTTTCGGTCTGGGTTTTGAAAGACTTATTATGTACCTTACCGGAGTTTCCAACATCAGGGATGTTATTCCCTTTCCCAGAACAACAGGTTCAGCCGAATTTTAATTAAGAACCACCTGCATTACGCCCCATTTTTAACAAGTGGGGCGCTGTTTTTTGTTGTTATTGCAAGAATTTAAGAATTGACTTGCAAAAAACAGCTTGCTANNTAATGCCCGTTAATTTGAGATTTGTGGGGGAAATGTTGCGTGAAGTTTCAGAACATGACTAAAAATGAGCTTAATGAAACACTCTCGTCGCTCAGGCGGGAGTATGAAGAATACGTCTCAAAAAATCTTAAACTTGATATGTCCAGAGGTAAGCCGGGTGCAACCCAACTGAATCTTTCCATGTCTATTTTAAACGAGGTAAATGCCGACAGTGAAATGAAGGCATCCGACGGAACCGACTGCAGGAACTACGGATTGCTCGACGGCATACCCGAATTCAAAGCTTTATATTCGGAGCTTTTGGGTGTTGACCCGCAAAATATTATTGTTTTCGGCAATTCAAGTTTAAATGTTATGTTCGACTATATTTCTCAATGTATGACCCACGGCGCTGGTTCAACTCCATGGCTGCTCCAAGGTAAAATTAAGTTTGCATGCCCCGTACCGGGTTATGACAGACATTTCTCCATTCTCGAATATTTCGGAATAGAAATGATAAATATCCCGATGCTCGAAGACGGTCCGGATATGGATCTTATGGAAGAAGTAGTAAAAGACAGCAGTGTCAAAGGCTTTTTTTGTGTACCGAAGTATTCAAACCCCGAAGGGAAAACATTTTCTGATGATGTTGTGCGCCGTATTGCGGCCTTAAAGCCTGCTGCAAATGATTTCAGAATTTTATGGGATAACGCTTACAGCGAACATGACTTATATGACAATAGTGATGAACTGCTGAATGTTTTTGAAGAGTGTAAAAAGTGCGGCTCGGAAGATATGATTATTGAAATCGCTTCCACCTCAAAAATCAGTTTCCCCGGCGCCGGTGTAGCGGTTCTTGCCGCCTCAAGTAAAAACATTGAGACCATAAAGAAACGTATGTTTGTTCAGACAATAGGTTACGATAAACTCAATCAACTGCGCCATACGCGCTATCTTAAAAATAAAGCCGGCGTTAAGGTGCACATGCAGGAATTAGCTGCCGTTCTCAGACCGAAGTTTAAGATTGTTTTGGATACCCTTGAGGAGCAATTGGGCGGCACCGGTTTGGCTGAATGGCTTAAACCGAACGGCGGTTACTTTATCAGTCTGGATGTTCTTGACGGCTGCGCCAAACGTGCGGTTGAACTGTGTAAACAGGCAGGAGTTATTTTAACTCCCGCAGGCGCTACGTTCCCTTACGGTAAAGACCCGAGGGACAGAAACATAAGAATCGCTCCCACTTTCCCGCCCGTTGAAGAACTTAAAATTGCCGCAGCGCTCCTTTGTTTGTGTGTCAAAATTGCCGGAGTTGAAAAACTTCTTAGCGAGTAATTTTATTGTATTGCACCTGTGTGCTCAAGTCGCTCTTGATTTTAAAGATAAATTGGTTTATACTTTGCAAAGATGTTATTGCGGGGTGTGGCGAAGTTTGGTATCGCGCTTGGTTCGGGNNTCGGGACCAAGAGGCCTCGAGTTCAAATCTCGACACTCCGACCAACGCCCCCAAACCTAATAAAGGTTAGGGGGTTTTATTGTTTTTTCGTTTTTTTAGTCGTTATTTCCACTTTTTTTATGGAGGAATCTAAGTGAAATATGATGTAGCGATTATAGGGGCAGGGGTTGTGGGTACTTTAATTGCCCGGGAATTGAGTGCATATGACCTTTCGGTTGTCCTGCTTGAAAAATGCAATGACGTTGCAATGGGTACCACAAAAGCCAACAGCGCCATAGTTCATGCCGGTTTTGATGCCGAGCCGGGAACTTTAAAAGCAAAGCTAAGCATAAAGGGTTGCTGTATGATGGAGTCGGTTTGCGAAGAATTGGGTGTTCCTTACAAGAACATCGGTTCGCTTGTTATCGCCTTTAATGACACCCAGATGCACACTCTGACAAATCTGCTTTTGCGCGGGAATCAAAACGGTGTCCAGGATTTGAGAATTATAGGACAGGATAAACTGAGGGAATTGGAACCCAATGTGAATGTTAACGCCAAGGGGGCGCTCTGGGCGCCAACAGCGGCTATTATTTGTCCTTACGGCCTGGCAATTGCCGCTGCTGAAAATGCTGTAACAAACGGTGTGGAACTGAAAAGAAATTTTGAAGTAAAAAATGTGAGCACGGAAGATGACGGAACCTTAGTCCTAAGTTCCGGGCAAGAGAGTGTCAGCGCTTCCTATGTGATTAACAGCGCCGGAGTATATGCGGATAAAGTGGCTAAGTTATTTGGCGATAATGACTATAAGATAATTGCCCGAAAAGGGGAGTACTTCCTGTTTGACAAAAAGATGGACGGTTTGGTCAAACGTGTTGTATTCCAATGCCCCACCAAAATGGGTAAAGGCGTTCTTATAGCGCCGACTACTCACGGTAATGTTATTATCNNTAATGCCGAAGATGTTGATGATAAAGACAATTGCGCTACCTCTGCCAAGGGAACTGAGGAAGTCCTCAAAACTGCAAGGCGGTCTATAACAAAACTCAGCACTGTTGACTTGATTACATCCTTTGCGGGACTTCGCGCTCACAATGCCAACTCCAATGACTTCTTCATAGAATACAGTAAGACGAATAAAAGGGTTATACATCTTGTCGGCATAGAATCGCCCGGCCTTACAGCTGCACCGGCAATAGCAAAATATGTATGTTCAATGTTTATGGATGTTGCGGGAAAGCAGAAGAAAAATCGGAACTATAATCCTGTTCGCCCTGAGCCGGTTCGAGTAAAAGAGCTTGCAGACGAACAGTTGCTT
>DCTF01000021.1:0-151 GCA_002329225.1 Ruminococcaceae bacterium UBA1447 | reverse complement strand
CGAAACGGTATCGGAAGGCGAAATTATTGATGCTATTCGTGCGCCCGTGGGAGCAACAGACGTTGACGGGGTAAAAAGAAGAACCCGTTCCGGAATGGGGCGTTGTCAAGGCGGTTTTTGCGGCTCAAAGGTTGCGGAAATCCTGGCAAGA
>DCTF01000148.1 GCA_002329225.1 Ruminococcaceae bacterium UBA1447 | reverse complement strand
AAATGAGTCCGTACCGGTTACCGGGCGCAAAAAGGTTTTGGTTCTCGGTTCCGGCCCTATCCGTATAGGTCAGGGTATAGAGTTTGACTACTGCTCCGTTCACAGCATCTGGGCACTTAAAAAAGCCGGTTGTGAAACGATAATCATAAACAACAACCCCGAAACCGTTTCGACGGACTTCGATGTGGCCGACAAATTATATTTTGAACCCCTCACGCCGGAGTATGTGGCAAATATTGTGGATTTGGAAAAGCCGGACGGAGCCGTGGTTCAGTTCGGCGGGCAGACCGCCATCNNCTTGGGTACGGATGCCGACCATGTAGATGCGGCTGAGGACAGGGAGCGTTTTGACAGAATCCTTGAAAGCTGCGGCATTGACCGTCCCGAGGGTAAAACCGTTTTCACCCCCGAAGAAGCCCTCAGCGCTGCCCGTTCCTTGGGTTACCCCGTGCTTGTCAGACCCAGTTATGTGCTGGGCGGTGCGGGTATGCAAATTGCCGTATCCGATGACGACATTCGGGAGTTTATGGAAATAATAACCCGCAACACTCTGGAACATTCCGTTTTGGTGGACAAGTATATAATGGGGCAGGAAGTTGAGGTTGATGTTGTTTGCGACGGCCGGAATATTCTTATCCCCGGTATTATGGAGCATGTGGACAGAGCGGGCATACATTCCGGCGACTCAATCTCCGTCTATCCCGCAGTGTCTTTGAGTGAAAAAACACAGGAGACAATAGTTGACTATTCCCGCCGCCTGGCCGATGCGCTGCAGGTGGTGGGTATGATGAATATTCAGTTTATAGTTTATCACGACAGGGTTTACATTATCGAAGTCAACCCCCGTTCATCCCGCACGGTACCCTATATAAGTAAAGTTACCGGAATCCCCGCCATAGAACTGGCTACAAGGGCAATGCTGGGTGAAAAAATCCCCGACATGGGCTTCGGTACGGGGCTCTATAAAGACAGCGGATATTACGCCATAAAAATGCCGGCCTTCTCTTTTGAAAAAATTGTCGGTGCTNNATCATGCTGGGCAGGTCGCTCAAGGCGCAGGGCTATCAAAGCGGGCTGTATCCCGAGGGCGGCTATGTCGCCGTAAAAGTGCCCGTGTTCAGCTTTGAAAAGCTGCACGATGTGGACACGCAGCTCGGTCCGGAAATGAAGTCCACGGGTGAGGTCTTGGGTATAGCCAAAAACTATAACGAGGCTCTGCTGAAGGCCTTTGAAGGCGGCGGAGTTTCTCTGCCGAAGAACGGTAAAATTATTGTCACCGTCCGTGATAAGGATAAAGACGAGATTTGTGAAATACTCCTAAGCGTTGCCGATGTGGGCTTTGAGTTTTACGCCACACGGGGCACACAAAAGGCGCTGGAAGCGGCGGGTATTCCCGTAAAGCCGATAAATAAAATCAGCGGCGAAAGCCCCAATATTCTTGACTTGCTCCATGAGGGCGGGGTTTCCCTTATTATAAACACGCCCACCCACGGGCGGGTGGAGAGCCGTGACGGGTTTAAACTCCGCCGTTTGGCGGCGGAAGCCGGCACAGCCTGTCTTACTTCCCTTGACGCCGCAAGAGTGCTTATGGAAAGTACCCGCATAGTGGCTGCGGAAAACATGACGGTTACCGACATCGCTCGTATTTTTAAATAGAGGGAGACTCTGAATGCTCTTTTCGAGCACCGAATTTCTGTTTTTCTTTTTACCGGGTGTTATCTTTTGTTATTATGTTTTGTGCCGCAAAAGCAGGCTGATGCAAAACATTTTACTGCTGATATCATCCCTTCTTTTTTATGCTTGGGGGGAACCCAAGTTCGCGGCGGTGATGGTGCTCTCCATACTGCTGAACTGGTTTTTCGGCCTGATGGCGGAAAGGTTTCGGACAAAAAAAGGTATTCTGCGTTTTTGGCTGGTTGCCGCAACGGTTTTTAATTTAGGGCTGTTGTTTATTTTCAAGTACCTGATGTTTACGCTTAATAATGTGAACGCCGTTTTCGGCCTTAACATCAATGTGCCCGTTATTAACTTGCCGATAGGCATATCCTTTTTCACATTCCAGGCTTTCTCTTATGTTTTGGATATCAGCAGGGGTGTGTGCGAAGCGCAGAAAAATCCCCTGTATGCGGGGCTTTACGTGTCTTTTTTCCCTCAACTTATTGCAGGCCCCATTGTCCGTTATGAAACAATAGCCCGGGACATAAAACACAGGAAAGAAAACCTTGAAGACTTTTCTTTAGGGGTCAGCCGTTTTATTGTCGGTTTTTTAAAGAAAGTATTGCTTGCAAATAATATGGCGGTTATAGCAAAGGCCGCTTTTGACTCAACCGAACCGATATCGACGGGTATGGCTTGGCTGGGTCTTATTGCCTATACATTCCAGATTTACTAAGATTTTTCCGGTTACTCGGATATGGCAATCGGCATGGGTAAAATGTTCGGGTTTCATTTTTTAGAAAACTTCGATTACCCCTATATTTCAAAATCCGTATCCGAGTTCTGGCGCCGCTGGCATATATCTTTGGGGACTTGGCTGCGTGACTATGTATATTTCCCCATGGGCGGCAGCCGTGTAAAAACAAAATCAAGGCTGGTGTTTAACCTTTTTGTCGTCTGGCTTCTAACCGGTCTTTGGCACGGGGCGAACTGGACGTATATAGTTTGGGGGCTTATGTACTTTATACTCATCACCTTTGAAAAGCTGACCGGGTTTGAGCAAAAGGGTAAAAAGTTGGAGCCTTTAAAACATATCTACACGATGGCCTTTGTGATGGCGGGCTGGGTGATATTCCGTGCCCGGGATTTAAGTGCGGCGGGGGAATATTTTCTGGCATTATCGGGACTTGCGGGCAGTTCATTTTTGGACGGCGAATTCTTTTTGCATTTTAAGCAAAACCTCATTTTTCTTTTGGCCTGCGCCCTGTTTTCCGCACCGATAATTTCATTTTTAAAAGAGAGATTCACCCCTCGTTCCAAAACCGCCGATGTTCTTGTTGCCGCCGGGTTCATATTTTTTCTGACGGTTGCCGTGTCGTACCTGATAAAAGGAACCTACAACCCGTTCATATATTTTAACTTTTAGGTGCGGATATGAAAGTAAAAATCAACCGGCAAATAATCACCGCAGTGTTGTTTTCAGCCTTCATTTTTACAGGGCTTTTTGCCACGTGTTGCAAAGCCTTTAACGACAGCGAGCGGTTTGCGGATTTATATTCAGCGTATCTGGGCGAGGGCAAAACTTTCCCCTCAAAGACAAAGGCGGCGGTGCTGACCGCCTATGAGTCGCTGCACAACATTAACGACATCATTGCTTTTAAGGAAAATTATATAAACCTTTTCGGCCTTGTTCAGCGGGTCAACGGTGTCCGCTGCGTGTTTGAAGAAGACCCGGAGCTGAAGGTTGTAAAACTTGATAACGGCGCTCTCACCTATGTGACGCAAAAAGAAAACGATTTGCCCGAAAAGGCGGCGAATGTGGCGGAATTTAAAAACAGCCTTGCCGAAAANNCCGCTCATGTATGTGCAATGCCCTTTTAAGGTGCAGAAAAACAATCCGGGTCTTCCCTGCGGTGTGTCTGATTACAGCAATGAAAATGCGGACAACTTTATTGCCGAACTTAAAAAACGGGGCGTGGACAGCCTGGATCTGCGTGATTTGTTTCCCGGTGAGCAGGCGGGTAAAAATCCGGCGTTTTTCAAAACGGACCACCACTGGCTCCCTCAAACCGCACTTTTGGCGGCGGGGGAACTCGGCAAAAAGCTTAATACCGCTTACGGTTTTAATATGGACCTGAGCTTGTTGGAGGCGGAAAAATTTAAGACGGAAACCAATGAGGATATCTTTTTGGGCAGTATCGGCAGACGGGTGGGCAGGTATTATGCGGGTACGGATGACTTCCCGCTAATCCTTCCGGAATACGATACGCACTTTTCCTGCGAGTTTATTAAAAAAGACACACCGGCTATAAAAAGAACGGGAAGTTTTGAAGAGGTTTGGGTATTCAGAGAGCACTTAAAAAAGGATTATTTTAATGTCAACAGTTATGCCGTCTATGCGGGCGGAGGAGGCTCGCTTATACATTGCCGCAGTCATAAAATTCCGGGCAAAAAAATTCTTATGCTGAGGGATTCATTTGGAGATACTTTAGGCCCCTTCCTTTCCCTTGCCGCAGGTGGAGAAATAACGATGATTGACCTGCGTTACCACACCGGCTCCGTTAAAGAATATATAGAAGAGTTTAAACCGGACCTTGTTTTAATTGCATACTGCCCCACGGCGTTTAAGCAGCAATACTTTTTTACATTCTGTTAAATCGGAAAAAAATCGTGCGGGGTTGCACAATAACAGCTTTTTCAGTGTATAATATAATCAGAGTATGAATATAAGGGTGTAGATACCTATGAACTGGCAAGAACTGAAAGATGCGTGCATGAACTGTGAAAAATGTGAGCTGTACAAGACAAGAACCAACGTGGTGTTCGGCGCAGGGCAAAAAAATGCCGAAATTCTTTTTGTGGGCGAAGGCCCCGGCGAACAGGAAGATTTGACCGGCGAGCCTTTTGTCGGCCGTGCCGGGCAGTTGCTTGATAAGTTCTTGGACTATATCGGCTTGGATCGCAACACAAATGTTTTTATC
>DCTF01000111.1 GCA_002329225.1 Ruminococcaceae bacterium UBA1447 | reverse complement strand
AATAACTTTTAAAAGGTCGCTTGAGGACAATCTTGCGGGCAAATCAAGTTCTTTTAGCAGAGCCGCTCTTTTGCTTTTGCTGTTTTTTCTTCCGCTGATGCCGTCTTCATAAAAATCATAATTAGTTATATTCTTCTCCGCCGATTTTGATTCCGCTAAGCTGATACCCGAACATTCAAGGGCTTTTAAAATTACTCCGCTTTCCATACCCTCTACTCCGATTTTACCTTCTTTGGAAATTTCAGTTTTTCTTTTTTCTTTTCCGAGGATATCCGGAATATAGGCATGTTTTATTGAGCCGAAGTCTATGCTGCCGCATAAATAAGAACGAATTTTGAACCCCGCCGAATCGCTGTCGGTCAAAATAAGTATTCCCGTTGTTTCCGCCATTCGCCTGATGAGCTTCTGCTTTTCCTTATCTTTAAAAACTCTAAAACCGTCCGTCTCAAGTATAACCGCATCCACAAGCGAGGACAACCTTATTTTATCATATTTTCCCTCTACAATCACCGTTTCTTTTATCTTAATCATTCCAACCTCTGAGTATTGCCGTTTTTATGCGTTGATTTGTTTGTAAAATGGCAAAAATACTTGATAATGTTTTCTCCAAAGCAAATTTACCTTTTGACCGCTCGTCAAAAGAGAGTCTTTTAAGCATCTCATCGGCTTCATTCAAGCTGTCCAAACAGGCGCTGATTTGCGCTACCGTAAGTTTTGCGGACACTTCCGCCGCTTTTTTCAGTCTGAAACCGGCATTCTTATAGTTAAAATGTTCAGTCAGCGCAGTATATTTTTTGCCGCTTTCCATAGCTAACTTTGTTCGGTAAATATCGGTGAAGTGAGCCACCAGTGCACCCAAAATCATTAAAGGCTCATTCTTTTGAACAAGCAGTGAATCAAGCGTTTTAAAGGCTTCATCGGGCTTGCCGGAGGTCAAATATCCTGCCATATCAAAGGCGCGGGCCTGCAAGGTTTTGGTGGTGACGCTGTCAATGTGCGCCATTGTGATAACGGAATCGGGGCTGAAAGAACATACTTTATCAAGTTCCGTCTGCAGGTTTGCAATATCCTGACCGACGCATTCAATCAGATACCTGGCCGAAGCGTAGTCAATGGAACAATTTCTCTTTTTTGCACCGGACCTTACCAATGCAACAAGACCGTCCTGACTTTTTGACATAAATTGCAGGGAAGCGCCTTTTTCTTTTGCCAGGGCCTCGACCTTTTTCCAGTAGTTTATCTTTTTTTCGTCAGGCGTTTCCTCTTCTTTTTCCGCAGTTGCTTCCGACTTTTCTTTTTCGCCGTCGGCTGAACTTTCGGCACTTTTTGAGTTTTTTTCTCCCGACTTGCCTGAAGCGGTTACCGTTGACATCAGGAATACCACAACACAGCTTTCAGGTATATCCTCTAAAATTGTGATAAGGTTTTCCGCATCCGCACTGTCCATTTTGCTTATGTTTAAATCATGAACCAGCACCGCAGTATATTCGCTGAAAAGCGGTACGGCTTCCACCGCATCTTTCAGACTTTCCATAGTTAGGGTAGCGCCGTCAAACCGCCGCAAGTTAAAATCCATAAAATCCGGGGCAATATTCCGTTCGGCAATCGCTTTGGCATAGTGGACTTTTAGAAAGTTTTCATCCCCGTGTATAAAGTAAAAACCGCCCTTGACGCCGTTTTTCAGCATCTCTTTAGCAATATCTTCAGCGTTGTCGGAATGTCGGTAATGACTCATAAAAATCTCCAAATACTCTAAAAGTCAGGCCGGTAAGCTTATGGTTATGTCTCCGCAATTGTCAGTATTGTAAAACTTAATTCTATTACGGTCAAATCGCATTGTATATTCCGATTCAATCGGCTGATTATATGACGATATTACGGCCTTAAAAGAGTTATAGTTAAGCCACAAAGGCGGTTTGCCCCTGCACACCAGAATTTCCGCATCCTCCCAACCAGCAGGAAGTTTACCTTCACTCAAGCCGGGGGTAAACAAAAACAAAACCTTTACTCCTCTATAGTCCAATAATACCGAGCCGTTACCGTCTTTATACATATAATCAATTTCCAATCCGGATGAAAGCTTCTGTTTATAAGAAGATACATAAACAGGCGTGCAGCTTTCAAGAAAAGAAAGGGCGTGTTCCTTTTTCGGTAAAACAATGTTCCGCGGGCTGAAGGTATTACACACTTCATAAGCGGCGCTTGACTCAGCGGGCGTTGTTGCGGGTATCACAAGAGTGTTCAAACTGCGGATATTTTTGTTTTCAAGCGCGTAGATTAGGGATTGAGGCGACTTTAAACCGGAACCGCAGCCTAAAAGGATATTTTGACCGGCATGAGTTACAAGATAAGCGCTTGCATTTTCATTATCAAAAACCGTGATATAAGTTTTGTTTTTTGAAAAAAGGTAGTCGCCCAACGGGACCGAAGCAAGGATAACAGTTAAAACAAAAGCGGTAATTCCTGTTGTTCTTTTGCCGTTCTTCTTAAAAATCATTACGGCAAAAGCAAGTATTAATAACGAGAACGATAATGCGATTAATACGGATGACCCGTTAACGCTCAGGACGGAAAAAGATAAATCCGCGAGGGCGGCGGCTGCCTTGATAACAAGCGTTGATAAGCCGCCGGCAATTAAGGAAAGCGGGAAAGTAATAAAAGAAAACAATTTTGCCAATGATAATAAGCCGGACAACGCACCGAGCACCATAGCCCAGGAAGCGAGAAACACAAGCAATACATTTGCCAATATGCTGATTAAGGATAACTGCTTAAAGTATATAACGAGCAAAGGCAGAGTGAAGATTGAGGCGGAAGCTGTTACGGCGGCTGAAGCAAAAACCGAGCTTAAAACCTTTTTTAAAAAAGGTTTTNNGATACTGCACGCCCGTTTAAAGCCATGAATATCTTTCGGTAAAAGCAGAGTATCCCAAGTGTGGCAAAGAATGAAAGCTGCAACCCTATATCCGCCGCACTGAAAGGGTTGATAAGCGTTATCAGCAGAACGGCAATACCCAATGAGTTTATGGAATCCGCTTCCCTGTGAATCAGGTTGCCCGTTAATAAAACCAGCAACATAATGCCGGCACGGACAACCGATGAGGTGAATTCCGCCAATGCCATAAAATAGAGAACAAAAACAATCAGCAACAGATTTGCCGCACATTTTTTAATTCTTAACAACTTGAATATCGACATCAGAAAGAGTGAGAGCATCGAAAGGTGCAAGCCGGATACCGCCGTTATATGGGCCATTCCGATNNGAAAGAGAACTTTTGTCTCCGAAAAGCATGGCAACAATCAAAGCGCCGGCTTCATTGGGCAGATTTTTTGTAATTGCTGAAACCACTCGAGTTCTAAAATCCCGAACACCCGCAATTATTGAAGTAGTCGTGGCGGGTTCAATGAAGCAAGCCTCCGTATCAGCCCAAGCCTGAATATAAATTCCCCGGCTTTTATCGGTCAGAGCGGAAATTTTGTTTTGATTTTCAAAGCGATAAAAATTCGCTGTTGCCGTAATTTTGTCCGAATGCCGTAAATCGGGCAAGTCTTTTACAAAAAGACTCAGCCTTGTTTTTTGCTTTTTTCCGCCAATCGTTTCCGTTTTTACAATAACCCTGTCCGTGCCGCCGTCCGTTATAGAGGAGTTTTCAACAGTACCGGTAAGCTCCAGGGTTTTACCCTCAAGCTCTAAGACGGGTTTATACTGCAGTTCCGTAGCCGCAATAAAACTGAGACAGGCAATCAGTGCTGATAGGCAGAAAACCGGAATTACTCTTTGTCCCCTGACTTTCTTTATGCAAAGAGAAATCATAAAAGAGATTATGAAGAAAATGGCTGAGCAATAGGCAACAATATCGGATGTGAAGGACAATAAAATTAACTGAAAGAAAAATGTAAACCCGAAAACGACAAAGGGACGCGGCATTTTCACACCTCTTTAAATCAGCCCGGAGGCCAAGAAAAATCCCTGCCTCCCAAAAGGTGAAAATGCAAATGGTGAACGCTTTGACCCGCCTTTTCTCCGCTGTTGGTTACAACCCTGAAGTTACCGTCAAGGTTCTTTTTATTAGCAATTTCCGCCGCTTTTTCAAAAATTTTCATAATTACGGCGCTGTTTTCCGCACTGATGTCGGCGGCAGAGGGGATATGAGCCTTCGGTATAATGAGAACGTGAACGGGAGCCTGAGGACTGATGTCGTTAAAGGCGAATATCTCATCATCCTCATAAACCTTATCGGAGGGTATATCCCCTGCTATAATTTTACAAAACAAGCAGTCTTTCATTCTTTTCACTCCTAACAGTTTAAATGATTTAATATAATTTCATCCGAGCCGTCCATTGCCTCGGACAGCTTTTCAAGGCTTTTTATGCCCGCCATTGCGCTGTCGGGTCTTCCGCCGCCGGAACCTCCGGCTATTGAAGCAATTTCACGCACGATTTTTCCCGCATTCAGACCGTTCTTAACCGCATGTTGAGCGCACGCAACAAGGATGGTTGCCGACTCTCCCCCCTCAGCCACATTAGCCAAAACTATGACATTATCGGAGGATTGCTCTTTCAGTATATCCGCCATTGTGCGCAATTCATCGGTTGAATAGGCTTTTAGCACGGCTTTTATCAGTTTAACGCCTCCCAAATCCTTTGCACCTTCCGACAACTCCTTTGCTGTAACGGACAGCATATTGCCGCGCATGGAGCTGATTTCTTTCTCTTTCTCTTTAAGCTCGGCTGCAACGGCGGCGGCTTTATTTTCCAACTCTTCAACATTGTTGCTTTTCAGTATTGCTGCAGTGCGGGCTAAAAGTCCGTCATAATGGTTCAAACGCTGAATTATGCCCATTCCGGTAACTGCCTCAATTCGCCTTACACCCGCCGAGACGGACATTTCTCTGAGTATTCTTATAAGCCCAATCTGACCGGTGTTGGCAACATGAGTGCCGCCGCAAAGTTCAGCTGAAAAATCTTCAACACGGACCACTCTTACAACTTCCTCATACTTACCTTCAAAAAGAGCCATAGCCCCCTCTTTAATTGCGTCCTTAATTGACATTTCTCTGATTGTTACAGGCAGTGCTTTTAAAATCACACTGTTAATTATATTCTCAACAAGCTCTAATTCTTCTTTGGTCATTGCGCTGAAGTGAGAAAAGTCAAAACGGAGGGTTTGAGGCCCGACTTCCTGCCCCGCCTGAACAACATGATTACCCAAAACCTGTCTTAATGCCGCCTGCAGCAGGTGGGTTGCGGTGTGATTGCGGGCTGTGCTTATTCTATTTTCGGAGATAATCTCCGCCTTTACCGTACTTCCCTTTTCGGGAACACTCCCCTCTTTAAGCAGGGCATGGTGTAGGATAATTCCGTCAGCGGTTTTTGTTGTGTTGTAAACCTCCATCGAAAAATCGGAACCGCTTATAGAACCTTTGTCACCGAGTTGGCCGCCGCTTTCGGGGTAAAAGGGACTTCTGTCCAGCACAATATAATAGGCTTCCGGATTTTCATGATTCTTATTCACTTCATCGGCACCGACAACCGCCAGCACCTTGCTTTCGGTAACAAAACCATCATATGTAAACTCCGTTGCCGGGATTTTTGAAAAAAGAGAGCTTGCATTTTCCCAGCCGTCGGCACCGGCATTCTTACGAGCGCTGCGTGCCCTCACCCTTTGTTCTTCTATCAGCTTTGCATATTCCTCTACATCAACCGTAAAACCTCTTTCAGCGGCAATCTCCGTAGTAAGTTCCAATGGGAAGCCGAAAGTATCCGACAGCCTGAAAGCATCTTTACCGCTGATTTCTTTAGAAGAACCTGAGGAGGAAATAATCTCTTCAAGAATTTGAAAGCCGTTTTCAACCGTCTTGCCAAAGCTTTGTTCTTCCGAAAGGATTACCCTCTTGATAAACTCCCTTTCATCGTCAAGTACACTGTATGCGTTTTTATTTTCTTCAATAACGGACTCGCATATTTCATGCAGGAACGGCTCTTTAAGCCCCAACAATCTTCCATGCCTTGACGCTCTGCGCAGCAGTCGCCTTAAAACATAGCCTCTACCCTCATTTGAAGGCAGCACACCGTCACCGATTAAGAAGGTGGAACTCCTGATATGGTCGGTAATTACCCGCAAAGAAACATCCGTATCATCATTTTCACGGTAATTGACTCCCGTCTTTTGTGCAACGGCTTCCAAAATATTCCTTATGGTATCCACTTCAAAAAGGTTGTCAACGCCCTGAGCAATGCAGGCCATTCTCTCCAACCCCATGCCCGTGTCTATATTCGGATTGGCAAGATTTTTATAATTTCCTTTTCCGTCACTTTCGAACTGAGTAAACACCAAATTCCAAAACTCCGTAAACCGGTCGCATTCACAGCCGGGCAAACAATCGGGAGAACCGCANNCCGAACAGGGGCCGCAGGGACCGGGGCCGAGCTCCCAGAAGTTATCCTCCTTACCCAAGCGGACAATTCTGTCTTCAGCTACGCCGATCATATCTTTCCAGAGGGAATATGCTTCGTCATCTTCTTCATACACACTGACATATATTTTATCCACAGGCAGATTTAGTTCCCGGGTACAAAACTCCCAAGCCCATTCAATTGCCTCTTTTTTAAAATAATCCCCAAATGAAAAG
>DCTF01000085.1:8706-17148 GCA_002329225.1 Ruminococcaceae bacterium UBA1447 | reverse complement strand
CATATGCATAAAAAGAAAAGGGGGTTTACATGTGAATGTGCGATTCCGTTTTCTGGAAGATGACACGGTTGACGGCATAGAAGTCATTGTGCGTGCGAAAAATAAAGACCCTCAGGTTGAAGCTCTTTTAGTAAAGTTGGCTGAAGATTCAAAAGAACTGATACCGGGTCATGCTTTTAATGAAAAATACGGCATCAATATTGACGATGTTATTCATCTTATGCGTGACGGACGTTATGTTACCGCAACAACGGTTGACGGTGAACACATCATAAAGGATGCGTTATCTCAGACTGAGGAATTGCTTGACCCCGTATGGTTTGTACGGATATCTCAGTCTGAGATTATTAATTTAAGGTATCTGGAACATTGGGATTTTGTCAGCGGCGGTTTTATTCAGATCAGGATGGAAAAAGGAATAATATGCTATACATCCAGGCGCTACACTACGCAGATTCGCGAAAAGATTCTTAAAAGGAGGGGAAAACGATGAAAAAACTTTTTATCAAACGATCCCTCATCGGCATGGCCGCAGGTGCGGCGGCCGTACATATCTTTACTCTTTTGGTCAATAAATTAAGCAGAGGTGAATGGCTGCTGTGTATGCCGGAGCTGACTGAAAAAATCGGCTTTCCCGGCGCAGCGGTTCTTCAGACTTTTCTTGCCTGTATTATCGGGATTATCGGATTCGGGGGGATGTGTCTTTTCGATATAGAATCCTGGAGCCTTCTGCGGTCAACGGTAGTCCACGGTGCGTCAATACTTTTCGCCTATCTCACGGTCGGGCTGACGCTTCACTGGTTTTCTTTTCACATTATACCGATTTTGATAATTACGGCAATCACGGTTGTTGTATATGCGCTGATATGGCTGTTTATGTATATCGGTTGGAAGAAAAAGATACGGGAAATGAATGTACTTACGGAAGAATACAAAAAAGACATAACAAAGTAATAGTTGTTGTAAAAAGGTGAT
This sequence comes from Ruminococcaceae bacterium UBA1447, assembly GCA_002329225.1. Taxonomy (GTDB): domain Bacteria; phylum Bacillota; class Clostridia; order Oscillospirales; family Acutalibacteraceae; genus UBA1447. The sequence continues at coordinate 16,173 of DCTF01000085.1, read as the reverse complement.
TACTGCAGGATTTTTTTAACGGAAAGGAAGTGTCATTTATGAAAAAGCTGATTGCTGCACTTTTGGCAGCGGTTATGGTGTTCGGTGTGATACCGAAATCTGGCATTGATTTTTCAACTCGGGCAAATGCATTAACTGAAGGGGATTTTGAGTACAGCGTAGCCTACGGTGAAGCAACAATTACGAATTGCACCTTGACCGGCACAGCGCTGAACATTCCGTCAACTCTCGGCGGGTACCCGGTGACGGGCATAGGCAAAGAAGCATTTAAAAACTGCACTTCCGTGACCGAGATCAGTATACCCGAAAGCGTTACAAGTATCGGTGAAGAGGCATTTTCAAAAACGGCGTATTATAACAACTGGAGCAATTGGACTAACAAGGCGTTATACATCGATAATTGTTTAATCAGGGCTGAGAACATCGGCGGCGATTATTCTGTCTTGGAAGGAACGCGTTTAATTGCAGATCGTGCGTTTTATGGCTGCAAATATATGAGAAACGCCTATATTCCTCCAAGCGTGGCGAACATAGGCATAGGCGCATTTTATAACTGTAACAATCTTGAAACTGTTAATTTGCCACCGGGCTTGACTTTCATAAGTGAAGAAATGTTCAGAAACTGCGGCGCTTTGCAAAGCATTCACATACCCGCAAGCGTGGTGGGAATAGGCACCGATGCGCTCTATAAATGCGGCTCTCTGACAAGCATAACGGTAGATGCGGCAAACGAGTATTATTCAAGTGACGAAGACGGTGTGTTGTACAATAAAGATAAAACCGTTTTGATTAAATACCCTGTCGGGAACACAAGAACAGCATATCAGGTACCTGCGGGTGTGATAACCGTATTCAATGAGGCGTTTTCCTCCTGTAATAAACTGACAGCCGTCACCTTTGAGGCCGGCAGTCAGTTGACGCAAATAGGTCATTACGCTTTTAATTATTGTGAGTACCTGATAAGTATCAGCTTACCCGCAAGCTTGGTGTATATCGGCGTCCGTGCGTTTTATGGATGCGATTCCCTGAAAACCGTTACCTTTGAAGAAGGCAGTCAACTGACGACTATAATGTTTTCCGCATTTGAATACTGCATTTCATTTAATAACATCATCATACCTGAAAGTGTGACACACATAGGCTACAATGCGTTTTATAATACCGCTTGTTATAAGAATGCGTCAAATTGGGTAAATAACGTTCTGTACATTGATAATTGTCTGATTTGTGCGAAAGACTATGTCAGCGGTAACTGTACAGTGTTGGACGGAACTCGCTTTATTGCCGAGTATGCGTTTTATGACTGCACTTACCTGACAGGCNNTTTCCCCGCCGGTGTGACAATCATAGACAGTTATGCGTTTAACGGTTGCAGCTCTTTAACAAGCATCAATATACCCGCAAGTGTGACAAGTATAGGCGATTATGCCTTTGACTATTGCACCGCTCTGACAGACATAACGGTAGATATAGCAAGTGAGCACTATTCAAGCGATGAATATAATGTGCTGTTCAATAAAGATAAAACCGTTTTGGTTCAATATCCCCAGGGGAACGCAAGAACAACATATCAAATCCCCGCAGGTGTAACAACGATTGGACTTTGCGCATTTTCTCCCTGTGCCTTTCTGGAAAATGTCAATATCCCCGCAAGCGTGACAATAATAGGCGAGTATTCGTTTTTTGATTCCGGATCCCTGACAACCGTCACCTTTGAAGAGGGGAGCCTGCTGACGAGCATAAAAAAATATGCGTTTTCCTACTGCAGCTCCCTGATAAACATCAATCTGCCCGCAAGATTGGAAAGCATAGATAACCTTGTGTTTTATGATTGTGACTCCTTGACGAGCGTCACCTTTGAGGAAGGCAGTCAATTGGCAATTCTTGGCGGCGGTGTGTTCCTTGACTGTACATCTCTGACAAGCTTCAATATCCCCGCAAGCGTGACAAATATAGGTGTTCGTGTGCTTGACGGTTGTACCTCTCTTACAAGTATAACGGTAGACAGTGCAAATGAGTATTATTCAAACGATAAAAACGGCGTGCTGTTCAACAAGGATAAAACCGTTTTGATTCAATATCCTATAGGCAACGCCGGGGCAATGTATCAAGTCCCGGGAAGCGTGACGGACATAGGAGTGTATGCTTTTGGAGGTTGCGTTAATCTGTCCGGTGTGACCGTTCCTCCCGGCGTAACGAGTTTCGGAACAGGGGCTTTCTCTAACTGTGCCAATCTTACAATATACGGTTTGCCCGGTTCCGAAGCTGAAACCCATGCCGCCGATAACAATACTCCTTTCATTCCGCTATGCTTAATGTCTGCCTCCAATTCGGAATGTGTTGTAGAATGGGGCAGCAACATTATTTGCGGCCTTACTCCCGGTATTGTATCGTTGGAGGATTGTGCGCAGGCGGCGCCGGGTCATAATATGGAGTATGTACCTGCGGCAGGAGGCTTCGGCACCGGTACAGTTGTGAATGTCATGAACAACGATGAAGTTGTTGAAAGTTACACTATCGTCATCTATGGCGATGTCAACGGCGACGGCAACATAGACGCAATGGATACCGGCTGCATAATCGACTACGAAAACTCTTTAATTACCTGGGACCCGGTTGCGGATGCCGCAGTGCTCAGAGCCGCCGACCTTAACGGCGACGGCAATATAGATGCAGTAGATGCGGCAATCGCCGTTGATGCTGAAAACTACCGGCTGACGATTGACCAGACAACGGGGACAACCTTGCCGTTTTAACATGCGGTGTAAGTGAACTCGGTATTTCTGCACCCGAATTGCGTTTTTGGAAAAGTTGAATAATTTTAAGAAAGGAAGTGTCATTTATGAAAAAACTGATTGCGGCGGTTTTAGCGCTGGTAATGATCTTCGGTGCAATGCCGATAATTGACAGTGATTTTTCAATACCGGTAAATGCATTAACGGAAGGGGATTTTGAATACACCGTAACCGACGGTAAAGCAACAATTACGGGTTGCACCTCGCCAACCGGAGATCTGATTATTCCGTCAACTCTCGGCGGCTACCCGGTGACGGGCATAGACAAATGGGTGTTCTTTAATAAGAACTCTCTGACGAGCGTCTATATTCCTGCAAGCGTGGCATCCATAGGCAGGTATGCGTTTTATTTCTGCCCTTCTCTTACAACCGTCACCTTTGAAGAGGGCAGTCAACTGACAAATTTGGATAATTGGGTGTTTGCGTCATGCGCTTCTCTTGCAAGCTTCAACATACCCGCAAGCGTGACGAGTGTAAGCATATTTTCACTGTTTGAAAACACGGCTATGACAAGCATAACGGTGGATGCGGCAAATGAACATTATTCAAGTGATGAAAACGGTGTGTTGTTCAATAAAGATAAAACCGTTTTACTAATCTATCCTGCAGGTAAAACCGAAACAACTTATCAAATCCCCGCCAATGTGACAGGCTTGGGCAACTATGCTTTTGCGTATTGCAAATATCTGACAACTGTCACCTTTGCTGAGGGCTGCCAACTGACGAGTATAAACGATTATGCGTTCAATAACTGCAAAACTCTCACAAGCATCAATATACCCGCATGTGTGACAAGTATAGGCAATTCGGCCTTTGAAATGTGCACCGGTCTTAACAGCCTCACCTTTGAAGCCGGCAGCCAGCTGACAAGTGTTGGCGATTATGCATTCCGCAACTGCATCGCTCTGGCAAACATCAATCTCCCTGCCGGCCTGACGAGCATAGGCGATGAAGCGTTTTATTATACCGCATACTATAAAGATGCTGCTAATTGGAACAATGATGTGCTGTACATCGGTAATTACCTGCTTCACGCCAATGACACCCTTAGCGGTACTTATTCTATTTTAGACGGAACCCGCATAATAGCGGATAATGCGTTTGAAAACTGCACCTCTCTGGAAGTTGTCGAAATTCCTTCAAGCGTGGAAGTCATAGGTCACTCGGCGTTTGAAAACTGCACCTCTCTTACAAATATCGTTATTCCCGAAGGCGTGAGGAGAATCGGCGCCCATGTGTTTTCCGGTTCCCTGATAACCGACATCCATCTTCCCGCAAGCGTTACAACGCTTGATGAACATTCGTTTGACATCGAATTTTTGACAGGCATAACGGTGGAAAACGCAAACGAGCATTATTCAAGTGATGAATACGGCGTGCTGTTCAATAAAGACAAAACCGTTTTGATTAAGTATCCCGTAGGCAATACCCGAACGGAATATCAAATCCCCGCAGGCGTAACGATTATAGGCAGCTGGGCGTTCGGTTTTTGCCTTCATCTGACAAGCGTCAATATCCCATCAAGTGTAACGGTTATAAGGGATTATGCGTTTGCTTTGTGTGAACCTCTGATGAGTGTCACCATTGCAGAGGGGAGTCAGCTGACGAGTATAGGCGATTGGGCGTTTGAAAACTGCCCCGCTTTGACAGAATTCAATCTTCCCGCAAGCGTAACGAGCTTGGGTGAAACCGCATTTTATTACTGCGTCGNNAGCCGGCAGTCAATTGGCAAGTATTGCCAACGGTGCGTTCCTCAGCTGTGAATCTCTGACAAGCGTTAATCTTCCCGCAAGCGTGACAAGTATAGGCGACCAGGTGTTTAGCTACTGCACCTCTTTGACGAGCATAACGGTAGATGCCGCAAACGGGTTTTATTCAAATGATGAAAACGGCGTGCTGTTCAATAAAGATAAAACCGTTTTGGTTCAATATCCTATAGGCAACACCCGTGCAACCTATCAGGTCCCTGCAAGCGTGACGAACATTGCGATGTATGCTTTCAGAGGTTGCGTTAATCTGACCGGAGTGACCGTTCTTCCCGGAGTAACGAGTATAGGAACACGGGCATTTTATAAATGTACCAATCTTACAATGTACGGCTTTGCCGGTTCCTATGCCGAAACTTATGCCAATGCCAACAACATTCCTTTCTCCGCGCTTTCAGAGAGCCTGATGCCCGTCGAGGGTTCGGGCTGCGTTATTAACCGGGACAACGGTACTATTTACGGCCTGGCGCCCGGCATTACATCGCTGGAGGGTTATGCGCTGGCCGCCCCGGGTTACGATATTGCGTATGTGCCCACGGCCTGCGGCTTCGGCACCGGAACAGTGGTGAATGTTATGCTCGGCAGTGAAATATCCGAAAGTTTCATCATCATAATTTTCGGCGACGTCAACGGCGACGGCAATATCGATGCCATGGATGCCACCTGTATCATGGATTACGAGAACTTTATGCTTGATTGGGACCCGGCTGAGGATGCCGCTGCACTTAGCGCCGCCGACCTTAACGGCGACGGCAACATAGATTCCGGCGATGCGGCATTTGTTGTTGACTTTGAAAACTACTTTGCGGATATCGACCAGACAACGGGGCAGGCATATCCGCTGTACGACTAATAATCTCCTGACATAAAAAGGACTTTAACGGAGCGGATAAGAACTAACTTAAGAAAAGCGGACCATAAATAATAAAAGCCTTGGAACTGCAGCGAAAACCGCAAAAGCAGGGCCAAGGCTTTTTCTTCTATTCCTATGTAAATCACAAAATGTTTTTTGGGAAGTCCTTTGCAAACCAAACATCGGTTATGCTGAACTCCTGCCCGGTAAGATAGTTCAAAATACCGCTGTCCTCCGTAAAATCAAAAATCAGGCGGTAGGAGCACAAAAGCTGCGTTTTATATTTGCGGGCGTTCTTTCCGGTTGTTCCGTACTTTACATCCCCTGAAAGCGGGAAACCCGCATGGGCGAATTGTGCCCTTATTTGATGGGAGCGCCCCGTTATTAACTCCACTTCCAGCAAACTTAATCCCGCCTCGCTTTTTATTACCCTGTACTTTGTCACAATATCTTTGGCGTCGGGTTGCGGGCTGTCATATATCTTGACGGTGTTTTTCTCCTCATCTTTTAAAAGCCAAGCCGTCAAAAGGCCGTTGGCTTCCGGCGGTCTTCCCTGCACTGCGCAAATGTAAAATCTTCTTATCTGACGGGCTTTCATCTTGCTGTTGAGTATTCTCAGCGCCTGCGCATTTTTTGCGGCTATCACTATCCCAGCGGTGTTTCTGTCAATTCTGTTTACAAGAGCCGGAGAAAAAGAGGCCTCGCTCTCCGGCTTGTATTCGCCCTTTTCATAAAGGTACTTCTGTACCCCGGCAATAAGGGTGTTGCTGAACTCCCTGTCGTCAGGGTGGCAAAGCAGTCCGGCATCTTTGTTCAGCAGCAGAATGTTTTCATCCTCATAGATAATATCGGGCTTTACTTCCGTAGTCATAAAAGAGTATTTGTATTCATCTTGCGGGAAGAATTCATCGTTTATATAAAAGTCAACTACATCCCCCGGATTTAAGCGGACGGCAATCTCCGCCTTTTTCCCGTTCAGCTTTATCCGCTTTGTGCGGATGTAGCGGTACATAAGGGCAGAGGGGAGTGAGGGGCAGGTTTTCTGAACAAACCTGTCCAGCCGCTGCCCGGCATCGTTTTCATTTACAATAAAACTTTTCATATAAACACATTCCCTTAATGGTGAATACTTCCGACCGGAAACGGGAGGATTATAACATATAAAGCGTACTTTTAAAATAAGCCGTCATGGTGTATACTAAGGGCTGTAAAAATGACGGAGGTGCCAATTATGATAAGTCAGGAAAGAGTAACGCAAATCCTTAAAGAAGCCGCTGTATTGCTGGAAGGGCATTTTTTGTTGACGTCCGGCAGGCACAGCGACAAATATCTGCAGTGCGCCCGTATTTTCAGGAACACAAAGTACAGTGAAGAGCTTTGCGCTGCATTGGCGGAGCTTTTTAAAGATGACAATGTGGAACTTGTAGTAGGCCCCGCAATGGGAGCCGTACAGTTGGCTTATGAGGTCAGCCGCCACACGGGGACTGAAAACTTTTTCACCGAGCGGGACGAAAACGGAGCCATGGTGCTGAGGCGCGGCTTCGCAATCGAGCCGGGGCAGCGTGTGCTTGTGGTTGAAGATACCGTTACCACGGGCGGTTCCGCAAAAGAGGTTGTGGAGCTTGTGAAAAATGCCGGCGGAGTAGTTGTCGGCGTGGGTTCAATTGTGGACAGAAGCGGCGGCAAAGCCGACTTCGGCGTTCCCTTTAAGGCGGTTTACAGGGCGGATGTTACCTCATGGGAAGCCGATGAATGCCCCCTCTGCAAAGCGGGTGAAATCGAGCTTGTTAAACCCGGCAGCAGAAAAAAGTAAGACGCTTGCACGCTTGTTTTTTAAAGGCTAACGGAGCTTTAGATGGATAAATTCGTTTTACACTCTCAATTTGAGCCGACAGGTGACCAGCCTCAGGCCATTGAAGAACTTGTAAACGGCCTTAATTCGGGAGCCATGGAGCAAACGCTTCTTGGCGTAACGGGTTCGGGTAAAACCTTCACAATGGCCAATGTGCTTGCGCGGGTTAACAGACCCGCGCTTGTTTTGGCGCACAATAAA
>DCTF01000085.1:435-8690 GCA_002329225.1 Ruminococcaceae bacterium UBA1447 | reverse complement strand
TATCAGCCGGAAGCCTATATTCCCACAACGGATACCTATATCGAAAAAGATTCGGCAATAAATGACGAGATTGACAAACTCCGCCACTCCGCCACCTCCGCCTTGTCTGAAAGGCGGGATGTAATCATTGTCGCCAGTGTTTCCTGCATATATTCTTTGGGCAACCCCATTGATTACAGGAGCATGGTCATCTCTCTGCGCACCGGTATGAAGAAAAAGCGTGACGACCTGATATCCAAACTTGTGGAGATTCAGTATGAACGCNNGAAATTTTTCCCGTTTACTCCAACGAAAACGCCATAAGGGTGGAGTTTTTCGGCGACGAGGTGGAGCGCATAAGCGAAATCCGCGCTCTGACCGGGGAAGTCAGGGGCGTACTCTCCCATACGGCAATTTATCCCGCATCCCACTATGTTATCCCTCCCGATAAAATGGAGGAAGCCATTAGTGATATTTGGGAAGAGATGCTGGAAAGGGAAGCCTATTTTGAAAGCGCCGGCAAACTGTTGGAAGCCCGGCGGATTCGTCAGCGAACCGAGTATGATATTGAGATGCTCAGGGAAACGGGCTTCTGCAAGGGAATAGAAAACTATTCCCGTATTATGGCCGGGCGTGAACCCGGCTCCGCCCCCTTTACCCTGCTTAATTATTTCCCCGAAGACTTTGTCCTATTTGTGGACGAATCCCATGTTTCTCTGCCTCAGGTCAGGGGTATGTATGCCGGGGACCGTTCCCGTAAAGACAATCTGATTGAGTTCGGTTTCCGCCTGCCCTCGGCCTATGATAACCGCCCGCTGACCTTTGACGAGTTTTATGAGCGGGCGGGTCAAAAGATTTTTGTCAGCGCCACCCCCGGGGATTTTGAAAGACAAAAGAGTGCGCAGATTGTTGAACAGGTTATCCGTCCCACCGGACTTTTGGACCCGATTGTCACCGTTAAGCCCACCGGGGGTCAGATTGAAGACTTGATTTCGGAAATTAACGGCAGAACCGCAAGAAATGAACGGGTGCTCATAACCACTCTGACTAAAAAAATGGCGGAAGACCTCACCGATTATCTGGAAGACCTTGATATAAAGGTGCGCTATATGCACCACGATGTGGAAACGATTGAACGGATGGAAATCATTCGGGATTTGCGTCTGGGCGAGTTCGATGTGCTTGTCGGCATCAACCTGTTAAGGGAAGGTCTGGACTTGCCTGAGGTATCCCTGGTAATTATTCTGGATGCGGACAAAGAAGGCTTCCTGCGTTCCGAAACTTCCCTCATACAGACTATCGGCAGGGCTGCCCGCAATGCCGGGGGCGAGGTTATTATGTATGCCGACTCCGTCACCCCGTCTATGGAAAGCGCAATTAAAGAAACCGCCCGCCGACGGGAAAAACAGAGAAAATATAACGAGGAAAAAGGTATAACCCCCGTAACAATCAAAAAAGATGTGAGGGATATACTTGAAATATCGAGCAAAGTTGATGACGACAAGTCCGGCAAAAGGTTAAGCGGAAAAGNNAAAAATCGAAAAGCTCAGAAAAGGAAATTAGTTTAATCGGAGGAATTGTACTTGACCCGCAAAAACCTTGTGGTCACGGGTGCCCGTGAACATAATTTAAAGAATATTACCGTGGAAATTCCCAGAGATAAACTTGTGGTCTTAACGGGTTTATCCGGCTCGGGTAAGTCTTCCCTTGCCTTCGACACGATTTATGCCGAGGGTCAGCGCCGCTATGTGGAATCCCTTTCGGCCTATGCAAGGCAGTTTTTGGGTCAGATGGAAAAACCGAATGTGGACAGCATAGAGGGGCTTTCACCGGCCATAGCCATTGACCAGAAAACCACCTCGAAAAATCCCCGTTCAACCGTGGGAACCGTGACGGAAATTTATGATTACCTGCGTCTGCTCTACGCACGGGTAGGCATTCCCCATTGCCCGATTTGCGGTGTGGAAATTGCCAGACAGACGGTTGACGATATTGTGGACAGGGTTATGCAGCTGAGTGAGGGCACAAAATTTCAGGTTATGTCGCCCATCGTCAGGGGCAGAAAAGGGGAGCATGTAAAAGAACTTGAATCCGCAAGAAAAAGCGGTTTTGTGCGCGTTCGTGTGGACGGGAGTTTTTATGAACTCGGCGAAGAGATAAAACTGGACAAAAATAAAAAGCATGATATAGAAGTGGTTGTAGACCGCCTTGTTTTAAATGAAGAAATCCGCAGCCGATTGGCAGATTCCATTGAAACAGCCACCTCCCTTTCCGGCGGTCTGCTTCTTATAGACATAATAGACGGGGAAGAAATGCTCTTTTCTCTCAACTATGCCTGCCCGGAACACGGGGTGAGTATGGAGGAATTAACTCCCCGTATGTTTTCTTTCAACAATCCCTTCGGCGCCTGTCCCGTTTGTGCCGGGTTAAGTGTCTTTATGAAGCCGGATCCGGATTTGATTATCCCCGACAAAAACTTATCCATCCGTAAGGGAGCCGTTAAAGCCAGCGGCTGGCCTATTGCTGAGGGCGGAACCATAGCCGAAATGTACTATGAGGGTCTTGCCAAACATTTCGGATTTTCAATGGATACGCCGGTAAAAGATTTACCCGCCGCCGCTTTGGATGCCCTCCTGTACGGCACAAAAGGTGAAAAGATAACGCTGGAACGCAAAAATGAATATGGGGGCGGAACTTACAAAACGGAGTTTGAGGGCTTGGTCAATAACCTTGAACGCCGATATAAAGAAACGAGCAGCGACTGGGCACGGGCGGAAATTGAGCAGTTTATGTCCGGCGTCCGTTGCCCGGAATGTAACGGCGCCCGGCTTAATAAAACGTCTTTGAGCGTGACGGTTGGCGGAATAAACATTGATGAATTTGTCAATAAGCCCGTCAACAAAGGGCTGGAGTTTATAGAAAACCTCAAACTTAAAAAGCGGGACTCGATTATTGCCTCATCTATTGTTAAAGAAATATCGGACAGGATGAACTTTTTAACCAGCGTGGGGCTCGACTACCTGACTTTGGCCCGGGCATCCGCAACTTTATCCGGCGGTGAAAGTCAGCGTATCCGCTTGGCAACACAAATAGGTTCCTCATTGATGGGGGTAATTTATATTCTGGATGAACCCAGCATCGGCCTTCATCAAAGGGATAACGCAAAACTTCTGGCAACACTAAAAAGGCTCAGGGACTTGGGCAATACCCTTATTGTTGTGGAACACGATGAAGAGACGATGTATGCCGCCGACCATATAATTGACATCGGCCCCGGAGCGGGTATTCACGGCGGTGAAGTGGTCTGTTCGGGAACCGTGGAGGATATTAAAAACTGCGAAAACTCCCTGACCGGCCAATATTTGAGCGGTAAGCGCTCAATTCCCATTCCTCAGGAGCGCAGAAAAGGCAACGGTAAGCTCTTGAAAATCATCGGGGCTGCCGAAAACAATCTTGATAATATAGATGTGGAAATTCCCTTAGGTGAATTTGTGGTTGTAACCGGAGTTTCAGGCTCCGGTAAATCCTCTTTGGTCAATGAGATACTCTACAAAAAACTTGCGGCTGAACTGAACGGCGCAAGAAAAATCGCCGGAGCGCATAAAGAAATTCAGGGTATGGCGGAGTTGGATAAGGTTATTGCCATAGACCAGTCACCCATAGGGCGTACCCCTCGTTCAAACCCGGCCACATATACCGGCGTGTTTACGGATATCAGGGAGCTGTACGCCTCCACGGTGGATGCGAAAAACAGGGGGTACAAGTCGAACAGATTTTCATTTAACGTTAAAGGCGGCCGCTGTGAGGCCTGCCAGGGTGACGGGATTATGAAAATCGAGATGCACTTTTTGGCCGATATTTATGTACCCTGTGAGGTTTGCAACGGTGCCCGTTATAACAGGGAAACTTTGGAAGTAAGGTACAAAGGCAAAAACATTTATGAAGTGTTGGAAATGACGGTGGAAGAGGGGCTTGAGTTTTTCAGAGCCGTACCTAAAGTTCAGCGCAAACTGCAAACCCTCTTTGATGTGGGGCTCGGTTATATAAAAATAGGCCAGCCGGCGCCTACCCTTTCCGGCGGTGAGGCGCAAAGGGTAAAGTTGTCAACCGAACTTTCAAAACGTGCCACGGGTAAAACCATTTACATTCTCGATGAACCTACAACGGGCCTGCACGCCGCCGATGTACACAGGCTTATAAATGTGCTCCAAAAACTTGTGGATGCCGGAAACAGTGTATTGGTTATTGAACATAACCTTGATGTTATAAAAACGGCTGATCACATTATTGACCTGGGCCCGCACGGAGGGGACCGCGGCGGCAAGATAGTGGCTCAGGGCACGCCTGAAGAAGTTGCAAGGGTGGCGGAATCCTTTACGGGGCAGTATCTTAATAAATACTTAAAAAACCATAAATGACTTGTAAATCCGCTTTAAGATTTGCTATTATCTATAAAGAATTTATTTTTTAAAAATATAGAGAGGTTTGATATTTTTGAAAAAGTCGTTTAAAGCCGTACTGTGTATTTTCCTGTGCTTTGCCCTGTTGCTGCCGGCGGTGGGCAGTTTAGCCGGAACCCAACCCCCTTTGACCGTTTGGGTGGCCTCCGATATTCATTATCGCCCCCAAAGCGATTTAGGGCCTGTCAACGAGCAGGAAGCCATTCCGGGCGAAACCCTATTCAACCATGTCAACTACAAAGGCGAACTGCTCTATGAGTCCAAGGCGATAATAATGGAGTTTTTGCAGCGGTTTGAAAACTCTTCCGCCGAAATACTCCTGATCCCCGGGGATTTGACCGAAGACGGGTATTGGTCTGAGCATTTGGCAATAGCGGAAATACTGCGAGAGTTTAAAAACAGAACGGGTAAAAAAATCTACCTTGTACCGGGTAATCACGATATCCGCACCAGCGCTTCAAACAACAGGCTGGACCCCGAGGACTTTACCGAACTCTACCGGGAATTCGGTTATGACCAGGCGCTTGTCCGTCATGATTATTCATTCTCATACACCATTGACTTGGACAGCAGCTACAGGCTTTTGGCCCTTGATTCCGTCATTTATCAGGTGAACGGAGGGCGTCTGTCGGAAGATTTGCTCAGCTGGATTGACGTTCAGGCAAGCCGGGCAAAAACAGACGGCAAAAAGCTTTTAGCCATGGTGCATCACAATGTTTTGGACCACTTCGGTGTTCAAAGCTTTGCCGGCAATTCCATGTGTCTGGAAAATTACAGAGAAATCGCTACAAAGTTTGCCGACTTGGGTATTAAGTACGTCTTGACCGGCCATCAGCACGCCAATGATATAACTATGGCCGTTTCCGCAAAAGGCAACAGAATTTATGATATTGAAACCGGCAGCCTTATCTCATATCCCAACGCTTACCGTGAAATAAGCTTTTCACCGGATGCCGTGGAAGTCAGAACCTCATATGTGGACAAAATCGACTTTGCTTATCTCGGCGAGGGCTTTAATGAGGAAAAGCTCAATTATATGCGTGACGATTTTCCGGGTTACAGCAGGGAGTTTTTCAATGCCGGCATGGCCTCCGTTGCCTACATTATGCCCGACCTGATCGGCTATGTTGCGGGAGCGCTGAATGTGGATGAGGGGACTACCGCCTATAATGCCCTTTGTGATTTTTTAGTTCTTGCAAAAGATACTATGAAACTTCCTCTTTATGATAAAACGGGGACCCCGGAAGTTGACAGCGTGGAAGAAATTGCAGCCGAAGGCGGTGTAACCCTGGAGCGCAGCGATTACAAAACTATACCTGAACTCTTCGGCGCTCTTTACGGCAACCACATGGCCGGGGACGAAACCATTCCCGATGACACTCTTGAAGTGGTCTTGTTCAAGCAGTGCCTCAAGGGGAATCTGATATATCTGTTCTCAAACCTTCCTTCCGCAACCGTTAATTCAGTACTCGAGTCCTTTTCGCTGCCGGCTCTGAATATTCCTGCGGACAGAACTCTTACAAAAATGGCGAAGCTTGCTTATGCAAAAACAGCGGCAAATCTGGTTTTAACTGAGATAATCAGACCGTTGTTAAGGAGTATAACGGTTGATACCTATGCTCCGGGGGACTTAAACGAAACTCTTGAACCTTACGGAACAAACTGGGATTTACCCGGCAAAACGGCGGCAATTACCGACCATAACTATGCCATAAGGATTTTGTTGGTGCTTGTACGCATTGTGCTGAACTCGATAAAATCAATTGTTCTTGCATAATATTCAATTCCGTTATCTGAATACAAAAAAAACAACCGCACCGCGGGTCATCGGTGCGGTTACGGTTTATTCAGCGGTCAGTCAATTTTAATGTCTATTGAGGTATCCGCTTTTTCTTTCTTAGGTACGGAAATTGTCAGTTCTCCGTTTTCGAGTTTCGCTTTAATTTGCTCGGTGTCAGCGTCGCCTAAGAGGATGCTGCGCTGCATTGAGCAGTAGCGTCTTTCTTTGTGTACATAGTTTTTCTTTTCTTCTTCCACATTCTCATCACGTACTACGCTGATGAGCAATCTGCCGTCGTTGAGGTTAATGCTGATTTCGTCCTTTTTTACACCGGGGAGCTCGGCTTCAATGGTGTAGCCTTTGTCGTCTTCCTGTACATCAATCTTGAATGAGTCGCAAGCAAGGTTTCTTCTTGGGCCCCAGCCGTCAGTAAAAAAGTCATCAAGCATGTTGTNNCCGGTTCTTGCCAGTTCACCTCTCCTACGGTTAAACGGTACTAATCCTGCCATGAATAACAACTCCTTTACTCTTTTCTTGTTCGTTAGCACTCTCGACCCAAGAGTGCTAACTCCATATATTTTATACCATGAAAACCTTGTTTGGTCAACCTGATTTGTGCAATGTTTACAATTAGTTCAAACAATATGCAAACACTGTTTAAAAACACTTTGAGGGACTGTATCAAAAAATAATCATAAAAAATCGAAGAAGCCTTTAGACCGGTAGCGGAAAATCCGCACAATCGGTAACCAAGGCTTCTTTATTCAGCAAATTATATTAGCATGTAATTTCTCAATAGGGTATATCGGCTGATTTTGACAATAATTATTATCATAATGGCTACATATACCCTATTGACAAAAAGAGTGTATCAGGCAGAAAATCAATCAGAATTTCCGGTGCAGCAATTTTAGCTTTTATTATCCGCCGTTTTATAAATAACGGGCGGCTTTGTCTTGTGCCGGGTAGTTCGGTGAAAACGCTCAATTTTCTCAATTATTTCCTCTTCGCCTTCTCCGCTTAAAAGGTATCTGTCAATGTCTGCATATTTCATTCCCATATCCGCTTCATCGGTTTGTCCCTCAAACAGACCGGCGGAGGGAGCCTTTTTTATAATCTCAATCGGTGCATCAAGATAGTACAAAAACTCAATCACTTCCGTCGCTGTAAGGTCGGCAATCGGGTTAAAATCGTAGCCGCCGTCGCCCCATTTGGTAAAATAGCCCAAGTATATCTCGCTGCGGTTACTTGTGCCCGCAACCAGACATCCTCTGCTTTGAGCAACCGCATAGAGGGTTGTCATGCGGAGGCGGGGAGCGATGTTGCTCTTTGCTTGCTCTGAAAGGGGCTGTATTTTTTCAGCCGCATCTATCAGTGCAAATTTTACCGCCGTAAGGTCAACGCTTAAAGTTTCTATATCGTATTTTTCCGCTAATTTGAGCGCATCTCTGGTGTCGTCTTCAAAGTTTTGCCTTGACTCACAGGGGAGCATAATCCCCAGAGTGTTTTCGCAGGCGGCCTTGCATAAAATCCCCACAAGGGCGCTGTCTTTCCCTCCGCTGTTGCCGAATACAATTCCTTTAGTCCCGGAAGAATCGATTAAATCCTTTATAAATTTTACTCTTTCATCAAATTCCTTTTTATAATCTCTCATTTTCAGGCCCTCTTTCAGTTTAAATTATCGCTCATAGCGGTTTACATAGGCGTATATATACAAAAATCGTTGACAAAACACGGGCTGTGAGTTAACATACTCAGTGAGTTGGCGTTGCGGGTTAGGGTCTGCAGCGCCTCATTTTACAACACAAGGGGACGATACTTGTGAACAACATACCGGAACTTTTCGGCATAAATGTTTTTAACGACAAGGCAATGAAAGAAAAATTGCCCAAGGATGTTTATGATGAACTTAAAAAGTCCATCAGAAGCAGTGAGGATTTGAGTATTGAAGTTGCCAATGCCGTTGCCGAGGCTATGAAAGACTGGGCGGTGGAAAGGGGAGCGACTCACTATACCCACTGGTTCCAGCCCATGAC
>DCTF01000085.1:0-397 GCA_002329225.1 Ruminococcaceae bacterium UBA1447 | reverse complement strand
GGAGTTTTCCGGCAAAGAGCTGATAAAAGGCGAACCGGACGCATCTTCTTTCCCCTCAGGCGGGCTTAGGGCAACTTTTGAAGCCAGAGGTTACACCGCCTGGGATCCGACCTCCTATGCTTTTTTGAAAGACGGCGTTTTGTGTATTCCCACGGCTTTTTGTTCCTTCAGCGGAGAGGTGCTCGATAAGAAAACTNNTGAAACTCAGGCTTTAAGAATACTAGGGCTTTTCGGCAATGAAAAGGTTTCTTCCGTCATAACAACCGTCGGCCCGGAACAGGAATATTTTTTGATAGATAAGTCCGTGTTTGAAAAAAGACGGGATTTGGTTTTGTGCGGCAGAACCTTGTTCGGCGCCAAGCCTCCCAAAGGTCAGGAACTTGAAGACCACTACTTC
>DCTF01000144.1:7180-18455 GCA_002329225.1 Ruminococcaceae bacterium UBA1447 | reverse complement strand
GTCTAATTGGATTTTAGTATAAAATAAAAGCGGCAACCCTAAAGGCTGCCGCTTGGTGAGTTAGCTGTTTGTTAATTATTCGGAGCGTTTTTTAGCTACATAGGCTACGGGAAGAGAAATCAGCGCCAAAGCACCGAGAGCAAGCATACTGCCGCCGGTAGGAGGAGATTTCTCATATCCGTCCTCATCGCCGGCTGCATCGCACTCATACATCTCGATAATTCTAAGGTCACTTAACGGACGGATTACATAGACATCGGACTTTTCATCTCCGGAAACAACCTCATACTTACCGCTAATCTTCCAGCCTTCAAACTCGTAGTCCCTTTCGGCCGCCTTGCGCAGGGTGACAGTGCCGTCAGGATTGACGGTGTAATCCCCGGGGCCCAATTTGCCTGTGGCGTATGAGCCGACTACTACCTTGTATTCACCAACGGAAACAGGGCTAAGTGCGGCAAAAGCAGTCAGGGCAAAAGCACCGACAAAAACCAAAGCCAACATTACAGCAAGAACCTTTTTCATATAAATACCTCCACTTATAAATATTGAGTATTAGTGTATGCTAAGTATATCATTATAATCAGCTTTTGTAAACCATTATTTTTGTTTTATTGAAAACTTTCTTCCTCTTCTTTGAGTTTTTCTGCCCTCCTGACGGCCAAATCGGCCTCCATCTGTTTTTTAAACTTGCCGTGCACATTGTAAAACAGATAAGTTACGGCCACAAGCAGTTTTGAAATGGCGGGTACAAGGGCGAAAATCAACCATATCCCTCTGAGAATATGGGGGTCGGTTTGGGGGATAAGGTTGCCGTAACTGTCTTTAAGAGGTTTAAAACGGATAAGCTGATAAGCCATACCGGCAATGTAGCCTTGCAGGCTGCCGTTGAGCTTGCCGAACCAGTTGTTGGCGGCGCTTACCAGACCCTCGTTGCGCACTCCGTATTTCCATTCAATATAGTCAAAGGTATCGGCAGTCATAACCCGTTGGGCAACGCTGTTTGAGGCGTTGGGTATTTGCATTATCATCAGCGCAATTGCCAAATAAATTACATTCAATCCCATACGTTCTTTGCCGAAGGGAGTGTAGCCGATAGCCAGCATAAGCATAAAACAGACGAAGGCCCAAAGGTTTCCGGCTATATAAACATTACGCTCTCCAAAACGTTTGATTATTTTGGGAACGATTGGGGTAATGAAGTATTTTGGAATTCCCGTCAGCAAGCCGGCAAGAAAACCGTTTGCGAGGGAGCCGGTGTTATTCAGCCAGAAAAAGTTTTCGGAGGAGGTGCGCAGATTCCCTTGCAGACCTCCGAATACGCTGGCGATAATACCGACAAGAAAGGGCCTTGTGGTAACGGCGAATTTAACGGATTCCCGGATGTTTGCTTCGCTCATTTCTTCCCGGGAGGCCAAAGGAAAGCGCTCGCGGGTATTTTTAAACTTATAAATTGCCGCTAAAGCACCGATAATAAAAAAGAAATAGGCATAGTTTCGGTAGATGTTTTGCATCTTAACTCCGGGGTACATACGGGGCAGATAAGTAACTACAATGGAAAGCACTGAGGGAAGCCAACCGCTGAAATATCCGAAGAACTGCTGTAGTGTCATCAAAAAGTTGCGTTCGTTCGGGTTGGGAGTGATGAAATAAATCATAAGATTGCCGGCGCTGCTGTAAGAGTTGGCAAGTCCGCTTAGAATACAGGTGATGTACAGCTGCACCATTACCTCAAAGGGTGTGGAAATGCCCGGCAAAAGGGTGTAGCTCATAAAGGTTGAAATCATTGCCAGAGGCAGCATTATAACCAGATAAGGCCTGAAATGCCCCCATCTGGTTCTTGTCCTGTCAATAATCAAACCCGAGACAGGGTCGTCAAGGGCGTCAAAAGCGCTTGTAAACAGTGAGAGCCGGGCGTATTGCCCGCCGGAGATGTTAAAAAAATTCATCCAGAAAAACTGCATGTTTACAATATTGCTGCTTCCGCCTGNNATTCCGCCTATAAAGTCCGTGAGAAGATAGGCGAAAATTTCCTTAGGTTTCAGGTAGCGCTTATTCTGTTGCGATATGGTTTCGAGTTCCGCCTTAACTTCTTCTTCGTTTACTTCGTCAGGCAAACACTCTACCTTTGTATTTTCTTCCAACACTCCACCTCCGATTTTATTAGACGGCAACATATTATAAGTTATTCCGAGTCTGTCGCACAAGACGATTCTGAAAATATGGCAAAAACTTTCGTCAAAAGTCCTAACTGGTTTTCATTCTCAAGCATTCGTACGGATATGTGAGATTTACCTGTTGCCCCGATTTTTACCCGTCCCCGGAGTTGCTTTACCAAGCGGTCAACCTTTTCAAGGTCAATATCATCGGTATAAAGCAGCAAACGGTCGGCGCGTTGGCCGATTTCGTAAACACCGTGGACAATTGCACTGCTGCGCAGCAGCGCCACCGTGATAAGACCCTGTACACTTTCGGGCGGGGAACCGAAGCGGTCGGTCAACTCGTCTATAACGTCATAGGCGTCGTTCTTGTTTCGGATATCCGCTATTCTTCGATACATGGAAAGTCTTTGGGGTAAACTTTCTATATAAGTATCGGGTATATGAGCGTCAATCTGTAAATCAATCAGGCATTCCTTTTCGGGTATTGCCTCGGCTTCACCTCGTTCCTCACGGATTGCCTGAGCTAAAAGGCTCATGTACATATCGTAGCCGACGGTTTCCAAATGTCCGTGTTGCTGTGCTCCGAGAATATTCCCGGCGCCCCTCAACTCCATATCGCGCATGGCGATTTTAAAACCTGAACCGAACTCTGTATATTCTCTTATCGCACTTAGGCGGCGATAAGCAATTTCCGTGAGGGAACGATCCTTGGTAAATGTTAAATATGCACTTGCCCTGCGGGGTGAACGCCCCACCCGCCCCCTGATTTGGTGAAGCTGTGCAAGCCCTAAACGGTGGGCATCTTCAATAATAAGTGTATTTACATTGGGCACATCTATGCCCGTTTCAATAATTGTGGTGCACACCAGAATGTCGATTTCACCCTCCAAAAGGCTGCGCCAGGTTTCGCTGAGCTCATCCTCGTCCATTCTGCCGTGGGCAACTCTCAGCCGGGCATCGGGCAAAAGCTCTTTCAGAGCCGCTGCCGCGCTGTCAATGGTTTCAATACGGTTATGCAGGTAATAGACCTGTCCTCCCCGTCGGAGTTCCGCCGAAACGGCTTGAGCGATAACATTCATATCGTGTTCAATTATATAGGTTTGAACGGGGTGCCTGTCCTGAGGTGCTTCTTCCAGGATAGACATATCCCGCAGGCCGGACATGGCCATATTCAAAGTCCTCGGTATAGGGGTGGCTGTTAAAGTCAGAACATCCACTGAGGGAAAAAGTTCCTTGAGTTTTTCTTTTTGGGCCACGCCGAAACGCTGTTCTTCGTCAATTATTATAAGTCCGGGGTCACGGAATTTAACATCCTTTGAAATGAGCCTGTGGGTTCCCACCACAATATCTAAACTTCCCCGACGCAGGTCTTTTAAAGTTTTTGTTATTTCCTTAGGAGAGCAAAAGCGGGAAAGCATGGCGGTTTCCACCGGAAAGCCCTCAAACCTTTTTTTAATCGTTTGATAGTGTTGCAGGGCGAGAATTGTTGTGGGTACTAAGAACACGCATTGCTTGCCGCCCGCAACACATTTAAAAGCCGCACGAAGGGCTACCTCGGTTTTTCCGAATCCCACGTCACCGCAAAGGAGGCGGTCCATGGGATATTTTTTTTCCATATCCCTTTTTACTTCATCAATACAGCGTAACTGATCCGGAGTTTCCTGAAATTCAAAACGGGTTTCAAAATCGTTTTGCATATCAATATCCGGCGGGAAAGCAAATCCTTCTATTTGTTGTCTTTTTGCATAAAGGTCAATAAGCTGGCGCGCCATGTCTTTTGCCGCCGCTTTTACGCGGCTTTTGGCTTTTTGCCACTCTCTGCCGCCAAGCTTATTGAGTTTGACCTGCCTGTCCTCACTCCGCGGGCCGATGTACTTCGCAACCTGATCAAGTTGCGTGACGGGTACATAAAGAATATCTCCTTTATCGTACCTGATTTTTATATAATCCTTTATCGCTCCCCCGGCTTCAAGGGTGGATATGCCTTCATAAATACCTATGCCGTGAACAGTGTGAACAATATAGTCGCCTCTCACAAGTTCCTCGAGGGAATTGAAGGCTGCGGCGGCCTTTTTGCTTTTGCGTTTTTTCTCCGGTTCACTTTTTAAAGCGGTTCTGCTGCCGTAGGTTATGAGCATAAACCCGCCGCCGGGATATTCAAATCCCGCAGATAACCCTCCCGGTATTACGCAAATGGCCGATTCCGGGAATTGCTCAGGCGGAGAATGATAGAAGACGGAACGTATCCCTTGGCTGATAAGGTCGGCGTTCAGAACTTTCGCACTTTTTTCATTGCCGGCCATCACCACACAAACCCGCCGCTCTTCCCGTTGTTCCTGGCCGATGAACTGTTTTATGTCTTCCACAAGCTGCCCCAAAGAGCCGTTCCAAGGGGTCAGTTGTCGGGCATTTACCGTAACCAAATCCCGCACCGGTGTATCAAAACTTCCTCTTGGGAGGTTGTCGGCAAAAACAGCGCCCATCTTTTCATAAAACTCGGAAAGTTCGGCCCAGGTTAAGGTGAACCTGTCCAGACCGCGGCACAAAATGCCGTCTTCAAAAAGAGCCTTTAGCTCTTCCGACATCAGTTGCTGCGCTGCCTCGGCCCGTTCTTTTACCGTAAAACTTTCGCATACAAAAAGCATGGCTTCGGGCATATAATCAAACAGGCTTGCCGCCTTCGGGTACACCAAAGGCAAGTAGCGGTCAACGGAAAATAAGCGTGCCCCGCCCTCGAGTCGGTCGATGTCGGTTTGCAGAGAAAGTTTGGCCTTTTGAACATTCTTGCCTTTTAAACCGGCAAGATGGGATTTTATCAATGCCGCAAAATCAGCGTCCGAACCCGGCAAAATCTCATTGGCGGGAGTGACGGTAATTTTTTTGACCTTTTCAATACTGCGCTGTGTATCGGGGTCAAAGCGGGTCAAAAGCTCAATGGTATCTCCCCAGAATTCCAACCTGAAAGGCTGTTCCGAAGAAGGCGGAAAAATGTCTAAAATTCCGCCTCTGAAAGCAAACTGTCCCGCACCTTCCGCCAAGTCCGCACGGACATAACCGGCTCTTATAAGTTGGGCAATCAGCGTTGTAGGTGATATTTCTTTCCCCGGGGACAAAGTAATACTGCTGTTTTTCAACGTGTCGGGAGGAATGGTAAGTTGAAGAGCCGCTTCCGCCGAGCAAACCACAATATCTCCCTGAGACTCTGAAAGCCCGTGTAATACTCCAAGGCGAATGTGCTCGTATTCCCGGGACTGTCCTTCGCTGGAGCGGAAATTAAAATCTCTGGCGGGGTAGAGTACGGCCTCTGCGCCCATAGCGTTGAGGTCTCTCACAAGGCGAAGCGCCTGTGATTCGTCGGGGGTAATAACCAGAGCGTTGCGGGCGGTATCTTTTGTCAAAGCCGCTATCAAATGCGCTTTATGGATATGAGAAAGCCCCAGCACGCCCATAGGCAGCCGGTTAAGCTCAACACTTCTCAATATGTTGCCGTACTCCGGGTTTTTATGCAGCGCCGCGGAAAAACAGGACATAAGCGGCTCCTTCAAGGGCCAAAACGATTAAAAGTTTACTCGTTGCATTATACTTCAAGCAAGGTGTAATTTCAACAAAAAGGGTCAGAGAAAAACCGCACATTTTGAAAATGCTTATTAATTTATTAAACTTCTCTCTGTTGTATTGATGTGCAAGGTTATTAGTGGTACTATGCGAGCGGGATGTGTATCCCGATTCCTGCGTGTAACTTAATAATTTGATATAAAGGTGCAGGTGAATTAGTTATTTTTTTACGGATAGAACTTGTATCTGAAAACCTTATAAAGTTGACATACAATTACCGATAAAATATAATTACCTCGGCAAATATAGGGATATTCCTTAGAGCATGAACGGAGAGTAACTTATGAGCTTTATTGAGTTTGACGGCGTTTATAAAAGGTATCAAATGGGCGAGATTGTTATTCCGGCAGCGGACGGGGTGACATTTTCCATAGAGCAGGGAGAGTTCTGTGTTATCACAGGCCCCAGCGGAGCGGGTAAAACCACTATTCTCAATATTTTGGGCGGCATGGATGACTGCGATGACGGCAAGGTGCGTGTGGCCGGTGATTTGGTCAGCGGCTACAACCGCAAAAGACTTATCGAGTACCGCCGTTTTGAGGTGGGTTTTGTATTCCAATTTTACAACCTTGTTCCGAATCTGACGGCTCTTGAGAATGTAGAGTTGGCTACGCAAATCAGCAAAAAGTCGCTTGATGCCCAAAAGGTGTTGGAAAGGGTAGGCTTGGGCGACAGGCTCAACAACTTCCCTTCCCAGCTTTCCGGCGGTGAACAGCAGCGTGTTTCAATAGCAAGGGCTTTGGCTAAAAATCCGAAGCTGCTTTTGTGTGATGAACCTACGGGCGCTTTGGATTATACTACCGGCAAACAGATTTTAAAACTGCTGCAGGATACCAGCCGGGAAACGGGGATGACTGTCGTAGTCGTCACCCACAACCAGGCGGTTACGCCTATTGCCAACAGGATTATTTCCCTGAGGAGCGGGCGAGTACACCGAATAGCGGTAAACGATAATCCCGTATCCGTTGAAAGGATAGAATGGTAGCATGAGCAAAGCGTTATTTAAAGATGTTTTCCGTTCCATAATAAGAACGCGCAACCGCTTTCTTTCAATAGCGGCGATTGTGGCTTTGGGTATAAGCGTTTTCGCCGGTATCAAGGCAACGGCTCCAAACTTGAAAGATACTGCCGAAAAGTATTTTTATGACTACAACCTTTCAGACATCAGTATTGTATCTACAATAGGCTTGAGTGAAAACGATATTTATAAAATAAGCAAGGTCAGCGGGGTAGAGGCGGTAATGCCCGTTAAGTCCGCCGATGTTTTTATAGAAGTTGACGGTAAAAAAGTTATAGATATTGAAGGGGCTCAATATGTTTGCCGTGCCACATCGCTCAATATGGATATGGCTACGGCCTTTCAAAACGGGGTTAACGATGCCGCTTATATGAACAGGCCTGATCTATTAGAGGGAGCTTACCCGAAACAGGAAAATGAGTGCCTCATAGACTCCTCTGCCGTAACCTCCACCCACAAGTTTGCAATAGGTGAAACAGTCACCTTGACAGGGGATAACGAAAATCTTAAAAACAAGCTTAAGAATACACAGTTCACCATTGTGGGGATTGTGCGTACCCCCATGTATATTTCCGTTGAACGGGGCAATACCCTGATCGGCAGCGGTAAGTTGGGTAATTTTATTTTTATCCCCGAAACTAACTTTGTAACGGATTATTATACCCATGCTTTTATAAGTGTTGCGGGTGCTTTCGGCTATAAGGCTTTTTCGCCGGAGTATAAAGCCTATGTGGAACCCGTCATAAAGGATTTGGAAGCGATTTCCGAAGACAGAGTAAGAGCCAGAGCGATGTCCCTTTCAATAGAACTTGCACCGCAGGTGGAACGTGGCGAAACGGAACTTGCGGCAAAAGAGATTGAAGCGGAGCAGAAATTGGCCGAGGCCAGAGAACTTGTTAAGCAGATTAAATATTATGCCGAAAACGGCGATGAGGAGCTGGCGGCAAAAAAAGAGGAATTTGAGTCATCTCTGTCCGACGCCCAGCGGCGACTGCTTTCCGGCCGGAGTGAATATAATGCGGGGTTGGCGGAGTATAACAGAAAGCTTGCGGAGTACAGAGCCGCTAAAGCAATTGCTGACCAGTATCCCAATGCAAGAGCCGATTATGCAAGAGCTAAATACGACCTTGAAGAGGCAAAGAAGGACTTGGATGAGGCGGAAAATGCGCTTAACGAAACAAGGCGGCTGCTTGACCAGGCCGGAGAGGAAGGAAATTTAAGTAATTACGTTGTTGTTGCCCAGGCTGTTGCCAGAGTTTTGGCAGGAAGGGCGGGAGAGTCAATAAGCCCCGAAACGCTTGAGCAGCTTCAGCAGGCAATAAATGAAGAAAATGCTCAGCAAGTCTATTTTATTCTGGAAGGCGCTCAAAGAGCTTTAGAGGGTGAACTAAATAAGGCGAAATATGAGTATCAAGTTAAAGAAATGCAACTTGAGGCGGCTGCGCAGGATATTAAAAAGCTTGATGAACTTGAAGCGGCGGAAAAAAAGCTCAGAGAAGCGGAACTTAAGCTTAATGCCGGCTCATCGGAGCTTTCCATAGGCGAGCTCACGCTCAATATGAGGCAGATGGAGCTGAAATATGAATTGACCTTGGCGGAAGAAAAGTTGGCCCAGGCTAAAGCAAAGGCGAAAACTGCAGACGAAGAGTATGCGAAAAAAGAGGCGGAAGTCAGGCAGCAACTCCAAAACGCCAGGCATGATATTGACAATGCAAAAAAAGTTTTAGCGTCTTTAGACAGCGCTGCCTGGTCGGTTGACGGAAGGGACGCATTGCCGGGGCATGTGGAGTATGATCAGTCCGCAGACAATATGACCGCATTTTCCGCCGTTTTCCCCGTTTTCTTCTTTTTTATAGCTGCTGTGGTGAGTCTTACGACCATGACCAGAATGGTGGAAGAAGAGCGTGTGCAATTGGGTACGCTTAAGGCTCTCGGGTACACATCCGGCGCAATAGCGGCTAAATATTTAATTTATGCTACCCTGGCCACATTAATCGGGACGGTTTTAGGCCTCGCCATAGGCTTTGTTCTCTTCCCGGTATCCATTTACAACGCATATTCCATTATGTTCACAACGCCGAAGATTATCTTGGCGTTCAGAACCCGCTATGCATTAATCGGCCTTATTCTGTTTTTGGCAGCGGTATCAAGCGGAGCAATACTTGCCTGCAGGAGTGCGCTGGCAGACAATCCCTCAAAACTCATGCGCCCGAAAGCCCCCAAAAAAGGCAAAAGGGTTTTCCTGGAAAGAATCGGATTTATCTGGAAGCGCATGAGCTTTAACACAAAAGTAACCGCCAGAAACCTTTTGCGCAACAAGCGGCGCTTTATTATGACTTTAGTGGGTATTTCCGGGTGCACGGCCTTGCTTTTGACAGGCTTGGGTATCAAAGATTCAATCAGCTCAATCAGCAAAAATCAGTTCAGCGGCGAAAATGCCGTTGCAAAATATGATGCCCAGATTGTTTTGAATGACCGTAATGTTAGCGGAATCAGTCCGGAGGAAACTTTAGCCGGAGTCAAAGAAGATGTTAGGGTTAAAGATGCAATTTTAACCCATATGAGAACCCTCAACGGCAGTTCCGAAAGGGAACCGGATACGGTTCTGCCCGTAAGCATTCTTGTCCCGGGGAATACCGAAGACCTGCAAAACTTTATCAAATTGCGAAACCGTAAAACCGGAGAGGCTTATACCCTCAATTCCGAAGGCGTTTTGGTGAGCGAGAAGTTTGCCGCTAAAACAAAGACAAATCCGGGGGACGAAATTTTTGTGACCCTCAATGACGGCAGCAATGTAAATATGAAGGTGGCCGGTGTTGTGGAAAACTATGCTTTCCATTATATCTATATGACAAAAGAACTTTATACACAAACTTTCGGCGAAGAGCCGGTGTTCGACTTTATTACGGCAAAACTCAGCGATAACATTAAATCGATGGATGAAACTGAGCGTAATGCCGAAAAAACAAAACTCGCCACTGATTTGGCAAAGCGTGATGATATCTCCGTGGTAGTATACACCGACCAGGCGGTGAACACATTCAACAAACTGCTTAAAGGCTTGGATGCCCTTGTCTTTATATTTGTAGGCTCCGCAGGAGCCTTGGCCTTTGTTGTGCTCTACAACCTTTCCAATATAAATATCAATGAGCGCCTGAGGGAGCTGGCAACAATCAAGGTGTTGGGTTTCTACGACAGGGAGGTGGCCTCCTATGTATTTCGTGAAAACATTTTACTCACAGCCTTGGGGGTCGCTTCCGGGATTTTAATCGGTATACCTTTGCACAAGTTTGTTATTAACATTGCGGAAGTAAATATTGTGATGTTCGGACGTAGTATAAGCTGGTTGAGTATGGTTATCGCTACTTCAGTCACGGTTGTTTTTGCCATTATAGTAAATGCTTTAATGAGGCAAAAACTCAAAAAAATCAGCATGGTTGAATCCCTTAAATCCGTCGAGTAATATCCCTCCTTTATGCAGGTGCAGATGAAAAGCCGCCCCGAACTCAAAAAGTTCGGGGCGGATTATTACATGTTTAGTTTTAGTAGAGTATGCTGTTATACGGATTAATTTTTGCGGGGCGGTCTGCCGTCACGGTTAAAATCTCTGCGCGGCTTTTGGGGACGGCGTCCGGTATCGGATACATTGTTTTCCGGTGTCAAGCCTTCCACTTCAATCAGAGCATCTCTGCGTGAAAGGTTCAGCCTTCCCTGTTCGTCTATCTCGCGGACTTTCACTATAACTTCATCGCCGACCTGCACAACATCTTCCACCTTTTCAGTGCGCTTAACATCCAGGTGGCTTATGTGAACCAAGCCTTCTTTGCCCGGTGCAATTTCAACAAAGGCACCAAAGTCCATTAAACGGGTTACAATGCCCTTGTAAATGGAACCGACCTCCGGATCCATGGCAATGGTATTAATCATAAGCAATGCGCGCTCGGCATCGTCCATATCCAAGGAGGAAATGAAAATAGTGCCGTCTTCTTCCACATCGATTTTGCAGTTGCACTCGGCACAGATTTTTTGAATAACCTTGCCTTGTTTACCGATAACGTCACTGATTTTGTCCACGGGGATTTTTACGGTGAGCATTTTGGGTGCATATTTGGAGAGCTCTTCTCTGGGAGCGGGGATACATTTAAGCATAACATCATCAAGGATAGTCAGCCGTGCCTTTCGGGTTTTTTCCAAAGCCTCTTTAATAATAGCTTCGGTTAGACCGTCAATTTTTAAGTCCATCTGAATGGCGGTTATACCGTTATGGGTGCCGGCAACTTTAAAGTCCATGTCGCCGAAAAAGTCTTCCAAACCTTGAATATCCACCATGGTCATAAAACGGTCACCTTCGGTTATAAGCCCGCAGGATATACCGGCTACAGGAGCCTTTATGGGCACACCTGCCGCCATGAGGGAAAGGGTGGATGCACAAACCGCACCTTGAGAGGTGGAACCGTTTGAGGACAGAACCTCTGAAACAAGG
>DCTF01000144.1:0-7114 GCA_002329225.1 Ruminococcaceae bacterium UBA1447 | reverse complement strand
GGGAAGTTGTAGTGATGCATGTAGCGCTTGTTTTCTTCTTCATCAATGCCGTCAAGCTTTTGAGAATCACTTACGGAACCTAAGGTGGTGACGGTAAGCACTTGGGTTTGTCCTCTGGTAAACATACCTGAACCGTGAACTCTTGAAAGCAAATCGACTTCCGCATTAAGGGGCCTTATTTCGTCAATACCGCGTCCGTCTACACGTTTGCCTTCGTCCAATAGCCAGCGGCGGACAACCTGCTTCTGCACCAGGTACAGGCACTCGTCAATCTTAAACCCCATGTCCGGATATTTTTCGTCAAATTCCGCATGAACCGCCTCATAAATCGGCTGCAACCTTTCGTCACGTATCCGCTTGTCATCGGTATCCAGCGCCAAACGTATATCGTCAATACAAAAGGTCTCAATAGCCTCGTACATGGCGGGTTCAGGGTCATTGGATGGGAAGTCCACCTTCTCTTTACCCACTGCGGAGCGGATTTCGTCAATAAAGGCGACAAGCTTTTTATTCTCTTCATGACCGAACAGGATGCCTTTGAGCATTGTATCTTCATCGACCTCATTGGCTGCGGCCTCAATCATGGCCACCAAATCGGCGGTGGAAGCAACTGTAACGGCCATTTCCGAAAGTTCTCTTTCTTCAGCGTTGGGGTTGATTATAAATTCGCCGTCGATAAGTCCCACCGAAACGCCGGAAACGGGGCCGTTCCAGGGGATTTCGGATATGGAAACGGCAACGGAAACACCGAGCATTGCAGTAATTTCGGGGGCACAGTCCGGATCAACGGACATAACCGTAGCAACAACGCTTACATCGTTGCGCATATCTTTTGGGAACAAGGGGCGAATGGGCCTGTCAATAACCCGTGAGGCGAGGATGGCTTTTTCACTGGCTCTGCCCTCCCTGCGTTGAAAGGAACCGGGAATTTTGCCCACGGAATAAAGCTTTTCTTCAAAATCTACCGAAAGGGGAAAGTAATCTACCCCTTCTCGGGGCTTAGGGGCCATTGTGGCGGTGCAAAGCACCTCCGTCTCTCCGTAGCGTGCAAGGCAGGAACCTCCGGCAAGCTGAGCCATTTTGCCGACTTCTACCACAAAGGGGCGGCCGCCGATTGTGGTTTCAAAGGTTTTGTAGTCTTCAAACATATTCTTCTCTTTCCCGCCGTATAACGGCGTATTATAATATTTCCTCAGGCCGCCCGGACTTAGCAATAAATCCGCACTTTGACAATTCAAACTGCCGATTCACTGCTAAAACCGGTTTTTGGCCTGTTGGATGTGTGATTAAGGGAGATAAGCAGTGCGGTAATGACAAGAGAGCAGGCAGGTTAATCCTGCCTGCTCTTAAAGGGGTTACTTACGGATTCCTAGTTTGGCGATAATTGTGCGGTAGCGCTCAACATCACAGCTTTGCAGATAATTGAGCAGGTTCCTTCTGTGACCGACCATCTTCAAAAGACCTCTGCGTGAATGGTGATCTCTGGTATGGACTTTCAGGTGCTCGGTAAGGTCATTGATGCGTTTTGTTAAAACGGCAATCTGAACCTCGGGAGAACCGGTGTCTCCTTCATGCAGGGCATATTCCTGCATGATAGCGGTTTTTTCTTCGTTTGTCATTTCTTCACCTCATTTATTATTTACCCGTGAACCCAGAAAAAGGCAGGTGAACACCGCATAGGGTTTACTCCACTTTCCGAGTAAAGGGCAATGCGAACAGAATTATAGCATACAAACACTTTAATGTAAAGAAAAAAGCCGATTAATCATAAGCTTGTGCCGATTTACTTTTGCCGTTCAATCTTATATACTTGTAATTGCTTGCTGATTGTTGTAAGCGGAAAGGCAAAATAATGAAAACGAGACGGGAATCAAACAGGCTGATTATTGATATCCACGGGATGAGGGTAGAGCAGGCAAGATTTCGCCTGGAAAGCCTGTCCGAATCCTGCGCTGCCGATATTGAGGAGATTGTTGTTATTCACGGCTACAGCCGGGGACAGGCGCTTAAAGAGATGCTCAAGGAACTGAAAAGCGAGCGCATTGCCGCTACTGAGCCGGACCCACTCAATTTAGGACAGACCCGCATAAAACTGCGCAGAAAAAAATCTTGAGAGGACAGAAATGGCTATAAAAAAAAGAAAAACAATCGTTATTATAGTAGTTGCCGTTTTAGTAGCAATTGCGTTGGCGGCAGTCTTAATTGCCGTTAAAAGTTTTACCCGAAACGACGGGGGCAAATCACCTGAGCAGATAATTCGCTTTTCTCAGATTATTCCCGATATCAGCCCCTATGAAATCATGCCGGTTGCAAAAAGAGGACTCTGCGCACAAGCACCGGAAAATACCTTGCAATCGATTGAATTGGCGGCGGCGGAAGGCTTTGCCGCAGTCAGTTTTGATGTGCGGGAAACACGTGACGGAATCTGGGTTCTTTTAAGGGATGAAAAAATAAACACAATGACCGACGGACGTGGTAAAGTAAGCAAGCTGACCTACTATGAAATACTCATGTTCACAATTAATAACGGTGCCAACATAGCTAATTATCCCGACACAAAAATACCGACTCTTGAAGACGGTCTGCTTTTATGCAGAAGTTTAAACCTGAATGCTTTTATTCGGGTTGAAAAATCCGACGAACAGGGTTTAAGCAGGTTAGTGAATCTTTTCACGGAATTGGGGAGGGAGGGCTTTACGATTGTCTCCCCGGATAAGCAGGTTCTTGAGATTGTCAGACAATTATCTCCGGAGACGGAAATTTGGTTTGAAAATGACAGCCCCGGAAAAAAGGATTTGGATTGGTTAAAACTTAACGGCGGTATGGGAGTAGTCAGCTCAAGGGGTATCACGGATAAACAGGCGGAAAGAATAAAAGACGCGGGACTTGCCTTAGCCGGTGACAATATTGACTCCCCTAAAAAACTCAAAAAGTTTTATGATTACGGCACCCGGGTGTTTTTTACCGACAGCATATATCCGGGATGATTTGACAAACAAAAAAGCAACCCTCTGAGGTTGCTTTTTTTATAAAAAACATGAATTTATTAATCCTCAATATCCGGAACCGTGTCTCCCGCTTGCGTTTCGGCCGGATCGGTTGCTTCAGTCTTAGCCGGTATGGTGGGTATAATATCAATAAACGGTATAGTCGGTTTCTTTGTTTCGGAATTAGATGTTTCATCGTTTTTATTTGAGTCGTTAGTGTCAATTCCTTCGGGCTCGGTTGTGGTTGTTGTCACCGGCTTTCTCGGAATCAGGTACTTTGACGGGTTTACTCTGCCCGGTTCAAGGTCTATATTTGAGGTTCCGTAAAGCATCATTTGAATACCGTGCGCTTCAGCCGGATAGTCCACAACCCAAACCCAATGAGTGTTAATAGTGGCGCTGGAACGATTTTCTTCCGCAGGGCTGGTAACCTGAACAATTTCGTAGTCCGCCCAGCCCTGTGCCAAAGCCTGTGTTCCGAGCTTGAGAATTTCAGACTTGCTGTAGTTGGTGCGGATATTGGGGAAAATCACATCCAACGTAGCGTTAAAATCCGAGGCTGAAGCCTCTTGAGCCTTTTTTATAATAGCCATAATAACGGCTCTCTGCCGCCTGGTCCGGCTTACATCTCCGTCCGCATCCAAGGCGCGTATACGGCTGAAAACCAGAGCTTCTTCGCCATTAAGGACCACAACCTCCCCCGGGGATATGGAAAAACCGTAGCCGCAGTTCATATATCTTGCCTCGTGAGGCAGCACTTCCACAGTGACTCCGCCGAGCATATCGATAATATCGGGGAAGGTATCAAAGTCGACACAAACATATTTATCAATTGCAATTTTGTAATTGTCTTCTA
Organism: Ruminococcaceae bacterium UBA1447; assembly: GCA_002329225.1. Classification (GTDB taxonomy): domain Bacteria; phylum Bacillota; class Clostridia; order Oscillospirales; family Acutalibacteraceae; genus UBA1447. The sequence goes on along the minus strand of DCTF01000144.1, from coordinate 3,271 downwards.
TAATCTTAACTACCGTTCCCGGCCCGCCCCAACCGTAGGCGGCATTTATTTTAAAAAAGCGCTTTTGTCCGTCAATATTCATGTAGGTATAGCTGTCCCGCATAATGGATACTATATTAATTTTTTTGGTTGTTTTATTTAAAGAGACAAGCATCATTGTATCTGAACGGGAACCGCTGCGGGCGGGGTCATTATGTCCGGGCTTTGAATAGTTGTCCGTTCCGAAAAGCATCACATTTATAATATTCTTTCCGTACATTTTTTCTCCGCCGTTATTTGCCCATTTATAAAGCAAATCATTAAGGGATGCGGCATTTGTTATGTCATGCATGGCATCAAAATCAAAATTGTCGGTTTCCTCAACCCAGGTTTCATCCTTGTTGCCGAAATCAATTCCGTCGTCAGGTGAAATCTGTTTTAAAAGTGAGTTAATACGAACCCCCAAGTGGATTGCACCGAACAAAAAGACAACAGCAACAGCAATGGCTGTTATCTTCAAGTTGCGTTTGTTGTTGTTCAAAAAGAAGGGTTTGACTTTATCGTAAAACAAGGTCATTAAAACTTCTTTTCCGTTCTTCTTGCTTTTATCGGTTTGGTTGTTTTTCATTATGCACCCCGGCGTGGTTTTTCAGAATATGTAATAAAGGCGGCCCCCCACTTTTTAGTCCGAAGCGGGGTTTGACTAATCGTTTTTGGGTTCAATTTTTTCGTAAAGGGAAGCGGAAGATACATCTGAACGGGGGGCACGGACAGCTCTTTGTTCCGATTTGGCGACTCGGCCTCTCTGAACTTTCTCTCCTGTCGGATTTGTACCTTTTGTATTTTGCTGTGCGCCCGACGGAGAAATAATCACTCTGCGCTCGCCGTCGGAGCCCACGGAATAAGAGGTAACACCTTCAATTCCCTGTACCTCGGTGTGAACAATTCTTCTTTCATAAGGATTCATAGGATCCAAGCTGATGTTTTTGCCGAATCTTTTTGCAAGCGCAGCCTTCTTTTGCGCAGTATTTCGGAGCGCGGATTCCCTTTTTTCCCTGTAATTGTCGGCATTAATCAAGACTCGCCTGAAACCTTGCATATTCTTGCCTACAAAAAGCCTGGTGACGTACTGTATTGCGTCCAAAGNNGCCTATTACCACCCGGGAGTCATCGCCACAATCAAGTTGAATGTTGAGAGCACTGCCGGTTTCACGAATTGTGATTTCAGCATCAAGAATACCAAGTCCTTTTAAGATAGCGCTTACATAGTTTCGTACAGGAGCAAAATCTTCAGAACTGCGGTTTTCCTCTTTTTCTTCGCCAACAACCGCATTTTTTTCTTCTTCTTCTTCCTCCTCCTCAATTTCATCGGGGGCTTCATAGAAAGCTCTGACTTTAGCAAGACTTCCTCCGAAGAGTCCCAGAGTTTTTTTAACCGGAATTTCGANNACCTCAATGGAAACGTGAACATCTTCCGGTGCGTTAAGCTGTGCGACAGCCTCGGTTTTAGCCTCTTCTAATGTTGTACCTGTACCGATTGCTTCTTTTAACATAAAGACACCTGCCTGTCATATTATTTTTTTTGATTGGCGGCAACCCGTTTCAGGTTCGCTTCTTTTGAGCGGCGCTGGATAGTTTCTTCTATCATAAGACGGGCGACCATTTTTTGCGGGCTGTGTGTAAAGCTGAGAATAACCGTTTGGGCAAAGGCGAAAATGTTGGAGGCAATCCAGTAAATACCTATGCCTACAGGGAACAGGAATGTAAAATACGTGGAAAATAGAGGCATTCCGAAGGACATACAGCCCATTGTGGGGTTTTTAGCCATCTCGGGATTGGTTTGTTTTTGTTTGGAAAATGTGAATAAACTTGTAGCAAGGGATGAAATCCCTGATAAGATGGGAACAAGCCAGAGTATGCTGAATTTTTTAAAGTCGGGTTGACGGCCCAAATCCAGCCCCAAAAATGTAAAATTAAATGAGGCAATTTGCTCGTAAATATCCGCAGGAACTACTCCTTGCAGTTTTTCAATATTATCTATAATAATAAGCTGAATTGTATTGGATTTTTTTGCCAATTCCGGCATTATTACTTTGATGCCTTCAACAAGTGCATCAATATGTTCTTTTGGGATACGCAGCGCATAGGTTAAGGGGTTGTATATTACGCCGATAAGACCGAAGATAATCGGCATTTGAAGGAGCATTGGCAGACAACCGGCATTCATAGGGTTGTGCCCCTCTCTTTGGTACAGGGCCTGCGTTTCTTCCTGAATTTTTCGGTTGTCCCCCTTATACTTTTCCTGAATCTTCCTGAGTTTGGGCTGCAGGCGTTGGGTCTTGGCGGTGCCTTTTTGCTGATGAATCGAGGAAGGGAGCATCAAAAGCCTGGCGAAAAGCGTAAAAAGAATGAGGGCCACACCGTAATTTTTTACAGTGTCAAATATAACTTTCAGCACAAAACCGAAAGGCACACCTAAAATCTCATAAATAGCGCTCATTTTGCGTCTCCTGCGTTTTTCTTTTCTTTTTTTGCCGGGACCGGGTCAAATCCGCCCGGAAAGAGCCTGTTGCATCGCAAAAGGCGCAACAAAGCCAAGGCGCCTCNNTGCACTTCTATTGCCTCATAAGCGTACCGGGAACAACTGGGATAGTACCTGCACATGTCAGGCAAAAAAGGCGATATACGCTTTTGATAAAATCGAATCAGTTTAAGAAATGCACTTTTCATTAGTCGTCACTTGCAGCACTCACGTCTGCCCCGTTTTTGTTTCGGGTATAACACCGCAGGAACTGAGCTGTTTAAGCATAACCTCTCTCAGACGGGTACTGGTAAGCCGCTTTGTTTTGTATCTGGCCACAAAAACCAAATCCCACCCGCCGCGGCACAGGGGCGCTACTTGACGGTAAGCTTCTTTTATAATCCTGCGGCATCGGTTTCGTTCCACGGCACAACCGATTTTTTTTCCGGTGGTTATGCCTATACGGCAAACTCCCGCCCGGTTTTTCAAAACATAAATCACCAACGCGGGATGAATGACTTCTTTGCCTCTTGCGTAAACACGGCGAAAATCGCTGTTTTGTTTTAAAGTGATTATTTCAGCCAAAACGTTACATCCGTTTGCCCCGTTTAGTTTAATACAATTGCGGGGTTAATAATTCACTCAGTAAGACAGAACCTTTCTGCCTTTTGCCCTGCGGCGGGATAAAATCCTGCGGCCGCTTCTGTCGGCCATTCTTTTGCGAAAGCCGTGCACCCTATGTCTTTGGCGCTTTTTGGGTTGGTAAGTCCG
>DCTF01000129.1 GCA_002329225.1 Ruminococcaceae bacterium UBA1447 | reverse complement strand
TAGCAATCCCGTGTTCCTTTAGTGTTAAATATATTTCTTCGGCGGTCAAGGGTTGTTTGCCGTCTTCAACAGCCGCAAGAATGGAGTTGCGGTGCTTTGTGTTTTTTAACCCGCCTTGTTTTAACCTCTCTTTGTATCTGTCGCCGTCACTTGACATAATCATTCGCCCCCCTTTTTGAAACACTGTTTATCTGCGCCTGAAAATCAGGGAAATCATAAAAATAACGCCGGAAATCAGTACTATTGTCGCCCCTGTGGCTATGTTAAGGTAGTACGAAATCACAAGCCCTGCCAAACCGGAAAACAATGCGGTTAAAACACTGAACAAGGTAAATGTACGGACATTTTTTGCCGTATTTCTGGCGGCGGCTGCAGGCAGAACCAAAAGGGAGTTAATCAGCAAAAGCCCCACCCATTTAATGGCGATTGTAACCACAACGGCTACCATTGTGGTAAACAGCAAATCCAAGGCCAAGGTTTTTACCCCTCGGCTTGCGGCAAGGGCGGTATTTACCGCCGTCAAAAGCAGTTTATTAAACAACAATATCCAAATGAGAATCACGGCGGCAAATACAATCGCCAACACTGCAATCTCTTTAGACGTAATGCTCAGCAGGTCACCGATTAAATATGAAGAATATTTATTAAAACTTCCGCCGAAAGACATTATTGCCAAACCCAGAGCGATGGCAAGGGAAGAAAAAACGCCGATTATTGTATCCGTGGATTCTCTGCTGAAGTTTTTAATAAGGGTGATTATCACGGCAAAAACCACGGAAAAAATCACAGCGGCATAAACGGGGTTCACCAAACCGACAATTGCCCCTATTGCAATACCGGTAAATGTTCCGTGACCTAAAGCGTCGGAGAAAAATGCCATTCTGTTGTTGACCACCATAGTACCCAACAAACCGAAAAGAGGAGTAACCAACAACACCGCAAACAGTGCGTTTTTCATAAACATGTGGCTAGCCCACTGAAAGNNGTAAAGACCCGACATCACGATTGCGGCACCTCCTCCCCGTTATCGGAGTCAGCCCCTTTGCAATAATTCGAAAGGTGAAAGAGCTCATTGAAGGCTTCGCTGTTTAATACTTCTTCCGGGGTTCCGATTTCCAAAACTTTTCCGTTAAGAAGAATTACTCTGTCGGCGTGTTCTTTTACCAGATTTAAATCATGGGAAACCAGAATAATGGATAAGTCATATTTTTTGCGCAAGTCTGAAACTATACCGTAAAACAGTTCAAGCCCCTTAGGGTCAATGCCCGATACGGGCTCATCAAGCAGCAGCAAATCCGGGCGAGGGTCTAAAGCAAGGCAAAGTAAAACCCGTTGCAGTTCCCCTCCGGAAAGGTTGCCCAGCTTTTTATCTGTCAAATGCTCGGCTTTTGCTATGGCAAGGCTTTGCCTAACTCGCTCCCTTGATTTTTTTGTTTTAAAAAGCCAGACCGGCGCACCCGAATTGCAGGCGTTAAATAAATCCATCACGCTCAAGGGGGTGTTGGTGTCAAAGTTCAGGTGCTGGGGCACATAGCCTATAAGAGGATTGCCGGTGCGCAGCCCCTTTTCGTCAAGGAATTTAAGCTCTCCCGTATGTTTTACATCCCCGAGGATTGCCTTGAGCAAGGTGCTTTTACCGGCGCCGTTGGGNNTGCGGCCGAGCGTAACACTGAAACCCTCAATTTTTGTGCAGCACAGGCCGGAGCAACTGAACCCGACATAGGGTTGAGAATTATTGTTTGCCATTTTTCACTCCTTTTAAGAGTAACATCAAGGCCGCAAAATCGGAGACTGTGTTTACCGGGTTATCCGTGCTTTAGTTTAACGCCTGCGTCAATACTTCCAGATTGTTTTCCATAATACGGATATAACTGTCATAGTCCTTTTCTTCAGCATCCCCGGTGACGCCGGGATCAAGGGTGTAAACTTTAACTCCCGTTTCATTTGCAATGGTTTGGGCTGCGCTGCCGGAATACTGAGGTTCGGCAAAAAGGGCTTTAACTTTTGTGTTTTTAATCATCTCTATTGTCTGTTTCAGTTCCTGCGGTGTGGGGGCGGTACCGGGCTCCCGTTCTACAACCGCAACAACATTCAAGTTAAATTCCAGAGCAAAATAAGGGAAGGCCTCATGGAAGGTTATAATATCCTTATTCGGCAGACCGTCAAGTTTCCGGTGCATTCTCTCTTTAAGGTCGGAAAGCTTGGCAATATAAGCTTCCGCATTCTGTTTGTATTTATCCGCATTTTTACTGTCCATCTCGGCAAGTTTTGCACTGATGTTGCGCACCTGCATTATTGCATTTGTGACGCTTACCCAAACATGAGGGTTTAATTCGTCCTCATCGTTGGAAATCAGGTCTATCCCCTCACTCGCATTGATTATCATAAGGCTTTTCCGCCTTGCGATAACATCAGAGAGAAATGATTCCATCCCCGCTCCGTTGATTATAAACACCTGTGCCTCTTCAAGGGTTTTTAAGTCCCCCGGAGTCATCTGATAGTCGTGCAGACAGCCCGTTTGCGGCTTGGTCATATTTATTACCTTTACGCCGGGTATATCCCTGGTCACATTTATTGTCATCACATACATAGGATAGAAAGATGTAACAATAACAAATTCATCGGTTTTTTCTTCCTCCGTTTTACCGCAGCCGCTGAAAAGCGTAATAAGCATTAAAGCTGCCAAAAGCACGGATATAATTTTCTTCATTCCCGATTCCCCCTAAATGGTAATGGTTCCTATTTGCATTTGCTGTTAAATTATAATACTATTAGAAAATAAATCAACCTTTTTCGCATAAAAAAAACGGTTTTTCTCAGCATTTTTAAAAAGCGGCCCTCACAAATGAGAGCCGCTTTTCGGGTTGCCTGTTATTTTACTATTCTCTGCTAAAGGACAGGTTTAGTGTTTCCGTGCAACTTACAGTGTAGTTGTGCCGGGGCCTATTTCACGGGCATTCCCGTCAATTATTGCCGTTGCAGTGCATCCCGGGGGAACGGTGAAGGTATAGACTGTTTTTTCGCCTTCCCGGCGCCATTCGGATTTCACCAATCCGTGGCGGGTGTCGATGGAAGCTTTTACATAGTCTATTCTGGGGTCCGTGAGCGGTTTAAATATTGTGTGCTTGAATGCCGGAGCATTTTCATCGGTATTGATACCGGCCATTACGCCGTAAAGCCAGTCGGCTATGGCACCGTAGGCGTAGTGATTAAAAGAGTTCATTCCTTTGTCGTTGAAAGTGCCGTCGGGACGTATTCCGTTCCAGCGTTCCCATGTTGTTGTGGCGCCCATGGAAATGGGATAGAGCCAGGAGGGGTACTCTTTGCGCAGCAGCAGGTCGTAGGCTGTTTCGGCATAGCCGTTGTCGGACAGAGCGTGGGGCAGATAGGAAGCGCCTACAAACCCCGTTGTCAGATGGCCGTATTTTTTAATAAGTCCGTTGAGCTGTGCGGCTACAGCGGCTTTATCTTCACACAGGTTAAAATGCAGCGCCAAAACACAGGCGGTTTGCGTGTTCTCGGTAACCTTGCCATTTTCAATGTATTTTTTGCGGAAAGCGGCCACGATGTTGTCATAGAGGGTTTCGTATTCCTTTACATCAACGCCGAGCACCTTGCCTACCTTAACCACAAGATAGGTTGAGTAAGCGGAAAATTCCGTTGCGATATATACTTTATCCGTAGCCTTGCCTCCCACTTCCTCATCCAGGTTAAGCCAGTCGCCGAAGTGGTCGCCTTTAGTCCTGATATATGACGTTGAGTTTTCCTGCAAGAAAGAAATCCATTTTTTCATGGACTCGAACTGCCGCTCAAGTATCTCTTTATTGCCGTATGTCAGGTACATTTGCCACGGGCAGACCGTGACGGCGTCGCCCCAGGCGGCGGAACCGCCGTTGCCGTTGAGAACATCGGGAATCACGTGTTTCACACAGCCGTCTTCCCCCTGGTCGGCCGCCAGATCCGCCAACCACTTGGTAAAGAATTTTTCCGTATCATAGTTGTAGGAGGCGGTTCTGCAGAAAACTTGGGCATCCCCTGTCCAACCCAAGCGTTCATCTCTTTGCGGGCAGTCCGTGGGCACGTCAAGGAAGTTGCCCCTCTGACCCCAGACAATATTTTTAAAAAGCTGATTGAGGTTTTTGTCCGAACACTCAAAATAGCCGGTTCGTTTCATATCGGAATGAACGACAACAGCCTCAAAATCGGAGAGTTTTACCTCATCCGGCCAGTCTTCCAACCTGATATATCTGAATCCCTGAAACGACAGCAGCGGTTTATAGGTGTGCGGGTTGCCGTCACAGATAAAGTGAATTTCCTGTCTGGCGGCGCGCAGGTTTTCGGTGTAGAAGTTGCCGTCTTTGTCCAAAACTTCGGCGTGATAAACTTTTGCCTTGTCGCCCTTTTTACCGCAGATGTTAAACTTTACATAGCCGGTTAAGTTTTGACCGAAGTCGATTACCGTTTCGCCTTTTGGGGTGATAATCAGTTCTTTTGCAGGCAGTATTTCGGTCTCCGCAATTTTTTCGCCCTGCTGCGGAATAAGGGTGGAAAAACCGCGCGGTATCTCGTCGGCAGGTACAGGTGCGGAAGGAACAAACCCGGCGTCATAGATATCTCCGTTATAGATATTGCTGTAACGAATTTTACTTTCGGTTACGCTCCAACTCCTGTCGGTTACAATAAGTTCCTCGGAGCCGTCTTCATACAGAATTTTCAGGGCCGCCAATAAAGCGGCGCCTCTGTTGCTCAGGCCGTCTGTAACTGTTTCCGGGTCCGTCCCTAAAAAACGCCAGCCCTTGCCGAGGGTGATTGAAAGGCTGTTATTTTCACGCAACTGTGCCGTAACATCATAGGTCTGATATTGCAGTCTTTTTTCATAAGAGGTCCAACCGGGAGCAAAAATGAAATCACCCACTCTGGAACCGTTGAGAAAGGCCGCATAAATACCGAGGGCGGTTACTTGCAGTTCGGCCTTTTTCACGCCGCCCTTGCAGGTAAAGTTTTTGGTGAAGTCAAGCCCCGTATCCGTGACCCCGTTTCTGCCTTTTTGCACGGGTCTTACAGGGAAAATATGACCCGTCTCCAAGGCGATGCCTGAATCCAAATCGCTTTTAATCCACTTTGCCGAAAAAATAATGTCCATTTTCTCACCCTTCTTCAGATTTTTATTTTTGTCCATTTGCCTTTTGAAAAACGTACAGTGGCAAAAACCGTACGCATATACTGGTCAATGAGTAAACTTATCCATCCTCCGATAAGCCCCAAGCCGAGAGGATAACAAAGGATATAGGTGGTAAGAGGACGCACCAGACCGATGCTAATTAAAGAGGTGTAGGCCACATACTTTGTGTCCCCCGCTCCCCGCAGACTTCCGGAAAATATCAGTTGGGTTACCTGGGCGGGAGATACCGCAGCCGTTATATACAACAACTGTATTCCCATAAGAACAATCTCTTCTTCCCGGGTGAACATCATCATAAGCGGTCTGCCCGCAAACGAAAAGAGCAGCACCAAAGCAAAGGATACCAGCAGCCCTACACGCTGAGCCGCTCTGCCGTAAATAACCGCAACATCCGGCCGCTTGCGCCCCAAGCTCTGCCCCACAAGGGAGGCGGCACTTATACCCAAACCTTCGCCCAAGGAAAAAGAGAAGTTTATTATGGTCATACAAATCTGATGGGTGGCAAAAGCGACAGTACCTAAGGAGGCCACTATTTTTGTATAGGCGAAAAAGCCGATTCTTATAAACAATTGTTCCGTGGCGGCGGAACTGCTTATTTTAAAAAGAAGCCGCAGGTTCTCTTTATCAAAGACCAGGAGGTCTCTCCACTCTATGTGCAAAAAGCCGTGAGTTCTTGTGACGGAATAAAGGGACATGGAAAAGCTGACCACATTCCCCATCAAGGTGGCTATGGCCGCACCTTTGACTTCCAAACGGGGGAAAAAACCGATACCGTTAATGAGTAAATAGTTAAAAACTACGTTGACTNNCAGGTTGGTGCGCATGGAAATTTTTGTGTTGCCCACTCCCCTTTGAGCGGCATTGATAACCATACCTAATGAGACAAAAGCCATTCCCACTATGGTTATTCTGAAATACTCTACTCCGGCCTCTACCGTGTCGTCCGCGGCTGCCGTAAAAATCAACATCGGCCGCGCTACCGCTACTGCAATGCCGCAAAGCAGAATGCTTAACACCAGGCAAAGCGTGAACGCCTGAGCCAGACATCTGTTGGCTCCTCTCCTGTCATCCTGCCCCCGTCTGCGGCTGACAATGGCCGTAACCCCGGCATTAAGCGCAAAAAACACTGCAAAGAACAGCATCCGGGGCTGGTTGGAAAGCCCTGTGGCCGCTACGGCATAGGCTCCTATGGTTGATACCATTACCGTGTCCACAAAGGACATCATGCTTACAAGAACAGTCTCAGCCGTGGCGGGCCAGGCTACTTTAAAAAGGGTTTTATAAATCTCGTTTGCGGAGCACTTTTCGCCAGCCCATTTTTCTTTGCCAAGCAGATATTCAGGCTCAAAAAAACGCCTGAGGAAACTCTTCTTTCTCATTACACAACCCTTTCACAAACTGTACTAAATTGTAAAGCATTTATATATAAAAGGCAAGAATTGCTGAAGCCTTTCCTCTTAATTTATTCGCTTAGCAATCATAAGGGAAGAGAGACCGGCGGTGCAATTAGCACCGCCGGCAGTTTTTTGTCAGGTTGAATATTGCTTCACTCGGCAAACATTTCCGTTGTGAGATATCTTTCGCCGGTATCCGGCAGTAAAACGACAATTGTTTTATTTTTATTTTCGGGGCGTTTTGCCACTTCACAGGCGGCCCAAAGCGCCGCACCGGAGGATATACCCGCAAGCAGGCCTTCTTCACGGGCCAGGGCACGACCGGTTGCCATGGCGTCTTCATTTTTTACAGTAATTACCTCATCATATATTGCCGTATTAAGCGTTTGCGGAACAAACCCCGCCCCGATGCCCTGAATTTTGTGAGGCCCGGCTTTTCCTCCCGACAATACGGGGGAGCCCGCCGGTTCAACGGCTATTACTTTTATGTCCGGATTTTTTGACTTTAAATATTCACCGGTTCCGCTGATAGTACCGCCGCTGCCGACGGCTGCAACAAAAATATCCGTCTCACCGCCGGTGTCTTCCCAAATTTCCACACCGGTTGTCTGTTTGTGAATAGAGGGATTGACGGGATTATTAAATTGATCGGGTATAAAGCTTCCGGGAATACCGGCGGCAATCTCCTGCGCTTTTTCGATAGCACCGTTTATTCCTTTTGCTCCTTCCGTCAGCACCACCTCGGCTCCGTAGGCTTTAAGAAGGTTTATGCGCTCCACGCTCATGGTGTCGGGCATGGTTATAATAAGCCTGTACCCCTTTGATGCCCCAATAAAGGCAAGGCCTATACCCGTGTTGCCGCTGGTAGGTTCGATAATAACAGAACCGCTTTTAAGCAACCCTTTTTGCTCGGCATCTTCTATCATAGCTTTTGCTATCCTGTCTTTTGCACTGCCGGCGGGGTTGAATGATTCCAACTTGGCAATCAATTTTGCGGAAAGTCCCCGATTTTTGCCATAAACGGCAAGTTCCAGAAGCGGAGTTTTGCCCACAAGTTCACTTATGTTCTTTGCTGCTTTAATCATTGAGAAACCCCTTTCCCTTAAAATGCATAACTTTTACTACGCTCATTGTACCCGAATTGACGCTTTAATTAAAGTATAAATATTAAAAGCCCTCGGAAACGGAGAACCGTTCCGGGGCTTTTATCGGTTTCAGATTGCCTTTAAGATTATTCTGCCGGAGTTTCTTCAGCTGGTGCCTCCTCGGCAACGGCTTCTTCGGCAGCGGTTTCTTCGACAGGCGCTTCCTCAACGGGAGCTTCCTCGACAGCCTCGACAGGAGCCTCTTCGGCAGGGGCTTCCTCAGCGGGCGCTTCTTCAACGAGAACTTCTTCAACCGGGGCTTCTTCGACAGCGGCCTCCTCAACAGGCGCTTCTTCCGCAGGAGCCTCAACGGCTGCTTCTTCAACAGTTTCCGCTTCAGCCGGTGCTTCGGTTTTAACTTCCTCTGCGGGAGCCGCTTTCTTGGCGGCAGGTTTTTCCGTCTTTTTACTGTCAGCCGCTTTTCTGGAGCCTCTGGAGGATTTCGATTTTGCGGTCTGAGCCGCCTTCTCTTCCGGGCTTTCCACAAGCTCGATTATGCACATTTCAGCCGCATCGCCTCTTCTGGCGGCGGTACGCACAATCCTGGTATATCCCCCGGGGACATCCCTGTACTTGGGAGCGATTTCGTCAAAAAGCTTTTTGACTACATCTTCTTTAGTAATAAAAGCTAAGGCTCTGCGCCTGGCGCTGAGGTTATCCGCTTTGGCGGCGGTTATCATTTTTTCCGTCACGGCACGAACTTCTTTCGCTCTGGTGACGGTAGTTTCGATACTGCCTTTTTCCAACAGATATGTTACCAAGCCTCTGAGCATGGACTTACGGTGGTCCGTGGCTCTGCCAAGCTTTCTGGTTCCGGGCATAAAACTCACACTCCTTGATGTGTTTGATAGAGGTTGGAGGATTACTCCTCTTCTTTGCGCAGACTAAGGTTCAGGGCGTCTAATTTGGATAAAACTTCATCCAGTGACTTTCTGCCCAGATTTCTGACCTTCATCATATCTTCTTCCGTCTTGCTGATCAATTCTTCCACGGTGTTGATATTCGCTCTCTTCAGGCAATTGAAAGAGCGAACGGAAAGATCAAGTTCTTCAATGGTCATCTCAAGTACACGGCCGTCGTCATCGTTGTTTGTAGTTACCATTACCTCGGTGTCATAGGCTTCCTCTGAGAGGTTGCCGAAAAGGTCAAGATGATCGTTGAGGATCTTGGCGCCTAAAGAAACGGCTTCTTTAGCGTTGATGGTACCGTTTGTCCAAACTTCCAATGTAAGTTTGTCAAAGTCGGTAATTTGTTCTACACGTGTGTTTTCAATGGTGTAGTTAACTTTGGACACGGGAGAATAGATGGAGTCAATAGCGATTACACCGATTACAGGTTGCATAAGCTGCTTGTTCTTTTCAGCGGAAACATAACCCCGGCCCTTATCACAGGTAAGCTCCATGTTGATTCGCGCTTCCTCATCAAGGGAAGCTATATGAAGCTCGGGATTAAGGATTTCAACCTCGGTATCGGTTTTAATATCCGCAGCGGTTACCTCACAAGGGCCGCTTGCATCAATGTAAAGCGTTTTCGGGCCGTCCCCGTGGATTCTCAGAATAACGCTTTTTAGGTTGAGAACGATCTCGGTCACGTCTTCTTTTACGCCTTTGATAGTGGAAAACTCATGAAGAATGCCTTCAATCTTAACTGATGTTATAGCATATCCGGGCAGAGAGGACAGCAAGACACGTCTCATGCTGTTCCCGAGCGTTGTACCAAAACCTCTTTCCAGCGGTTCAACGACAAACTTACCATAGGTTCCGTTGAACAGAAGATCGGTTGTTTCAATTCTCGGCTGTTCGATTCCTATCATATATAGCCCTCCTTATTTAAACGCAGGCTCAATACCTGCAGGTATAAAGCAAAGCAAAAGCAAAATTTCGTTATTTGGAATAGAACTCGACGATGAGATGCTCTTCAACCGGAACTGACATTTGTTCACGTTCCGGCATAGCCAAAACTTTCGCTTCCTGTGTTTCTTTGNNAAACTTTTCACTGTCTTTGCTTTTAGCCTTTATGCTGATGAGATCCCCGACTTTAACAAGGAAAGAGGGGATATCAACTTTTTTACCGTTAACCCTGAAATGACCGTGGGTTACCAATTGGCGTGCCTCTGCTCTGGAGTTGGCCCAGCCCAAAAGAAAAACGACATTGTCCATACGGGTCTCGCAAAAACGCAGCAGATTTTCACCCGTCATGCCTTCTTTGCGTTCGGCCATGATAAAGTATCTGTGGAACTGGCCTTCCTGAATACCGTAGTAACGTCTTGCCTGCTGCTTTGCACGCAGTTGGAGACCGTACTCGGAAGCCTTTTTGCGGCCCTGACCGTGCTGGCCGGGAGCATAGGCACGGCGCTCAAGAGAGCATTTGCCCGTATAGCAGCGTTCGCCTTTTAAGAACAGCTTTTTGCCTTCACGGCGGCACAGTTTACACACCGCACCGGTATATCTTGACATA
>DCTF01000034.1 GCA_002329225.1 Ruminococcaceae bacterium UBA1447 | reverse complement strand
CCGGTTTTGACGTATGCCGGGAGTTTTATGTAAACGATGCGGGCAATCAGATTGAAAAATTTGCCCTTTCTTTGGACATAAGGTACCAACAGATTTTTAAAGGTGACGATGCCCCCGAACTGCCCGAGGACAGTTACCACGGAGAGGATATCCGCCAAAGGGCGGAAGAGTTTGCCGCAATTCANNCGACAGCTTCATAAATGCAGCCGAAGATAAACGCCGTCAGGCCTTAACGGATTTTGCCCTGCCCCGAAACCTTGACGATATGCGCAAAAATCTGGCCAAGTACCGCATAGAGTATGATGTTTGGTTCAGGGAAAGCAGTCTTTACCAAAACGGGGAGTTGGAAGAAACCCTTAACCTTATGAAAGAACGGGGCCTGACTTACGAAAAAGACGGCGCCCTCTGGTACAAAAACGGAGAGATTTTAGCCGAAAAGCTCAAAAGAGAGGGTAAAACTCCGGAAGAAATTGAAAAGCTTGACCTCAAAGACGAGGTGCTAATACGCGCCAACGGCAACCCGACCTATTTTGCCGCCGATATAGCCTACCACCGCAACAAGCTCGCCGTTCGGGGCTTTGACNNCTGGGGCGCCGACCACCACGGGCATGTGGCAAGGATGAAAGGCGCTCTTGACGCCATAGGGGAAGACGGCTCCCGCCTGGATATTATCCTTATGCAGTTGGTGCGCCTTACAAGCGGCGGGGAAGCGGTGCGCATGTCCAAGCGCACGGGCNNATAACCCTTGTGGATTTGCTGGAAGAAATCCCCATTGACGCCGTGCGTTTTTGGTTTAATCTGCGGGAACCCGCCTCCCAAATGGAGTTTGACTTGGACCTGGCCGTGGAACAAAGCGCCAAAAATCCCGTCTATTACTGCCAATACGCTCACGCCCGCATTTGCAGCATACTTAAAAAGCTGGCGGAAGAGGGCAAGAATCCCAGAGAATGTTCCCGCAAAGAGCTGGAGCTGCTTTCTTCCGATGAGGAAAAAGAACTGATAACCCATCTTTCAGCCCTCACGCAGGAAATTGTTTCCGCCGCCTCAAATTACGACCCCGCCCGCATTACCCGTTACGCAATAGAACTCGCCACCCTTTTCCACAAGTTCTACAACTCCCACCGGGTCAACTGCGATGATGAACCTTTAATGCAGGCCCGTATTACCCTTTGCCTTTGCGTTAAGGCGGTACTGTTTAATGTTCTTACCATGCTTAAAATAACCGTACCGGATTCCATGTAAGGCTTATCCGTTTTTTAAGACGGACTTGATTTTCGTATAAATTCCGAACCGGAGGTATTCCATGCGTTCATCCGACAGTATCATTAAAAAAACCGAACATTTCGGCGCCGCCAACTATAAACCCAAGGACGTGGTTATCCACAACGCCTCGGGCGTTATGGTTTATAATCCGGAGGGGGAGGAGTTTTTTGATTTGCTCAGCGCCTACTCGGCGCTTAACTTCGGCCACAGACATCCGGAGCTGATTGAGGCCGCCAAACAGCAGCTCGACAAAGTTACCCTGACCTCACGCGCCTTCCACAACAGTGTTTTAGGGGATTTTTACGAGAGCCTCTGCGCTCTGACCGGCAAAGAGATGATTCTGCCCATGAACACCGGTGCGGAAGCGGTGGAAACGGCAATAAAAACCGCACGGCGCTGGGGTACGGATGTTAAAGGCGTGGAAGAAAACAAACAGGAAATAATCGTTTGTGAAAACAATTTTCACGGCCGTACCGTTACCATAGTCACCATGAGTACGGAAGAAAGCGCCCGGCGGGGCTTCGGCCCCTTTACTCCCGGCTTCCGCCCTATCCCCTACGGCGATGCCGAGGCTTTGGAAAAAGCGATAACCCCCAACACCGTAGCCTTTTTAGCGGAGCCTATTCAGGGTGAGGCGGGCGTAATTGTCCCGCCGGAAGGCTACCTTAAAGCAGTCCGGAAGATTTGTTCGGAAAACAATATTCTTATGATAGCCGACGAGGTACAGACCGGCTTTGCCAGAACGGGCAAAATGTTCGCCTGCGACTGGGAAGACGTTATTCCCGATATTTATGTTTTGGGCAAGGCTTTGGGCGGGGGCGTACTCCCCGTTTCCGCCGTTGCGGCGGACAGGGATATTTTGGGGGTGTTTGAGCCGGGCTCCCACGGCTCCACATTCGGCGGCAACCCCTTGGCCTGTGCGGTTGCGCTTAAAGCAATAGAGATTGTCCAAAGGGATGACTACCCGAAACAGGCAAGGGAAAAGGGCGAATATTTCATCAAAAAACTCCGGGAAATTAAAAACAACGATATAGTCGAAATCCGCGGCAAGGGTCTGCTCATAGGCGTTGAGTTTAACTGTTCGGCGGAAGGCTATGTGCAGGCGCTTATCGCCAACGGCGTTTTGGCTAAAGAGACGCGGGAAAACACAATCCGCTTTGCCCCGCCGATAATTATCAGCTACGAACAGCTTGACGAAGCGATTAAAAGAATTAAAAAGGCTTTGGAAAAATAAAAAACCTCATATAAAAATCGAACTCCCGATTGACTTGCAATTTTGTCAATCGGGAGTTTTCTGTCAGACAAAAATATTCGGGTAAGACCCGTTTTCAGTCCGAATCAGCCCATGCATAATGGCGGAAATATGCGTTTACAAACATCGGCCCCATATCGAGGGTGTGAATCAGCGCTCCGTCAGCGGTGGGCAGTACGGTCAGCCCCTCCGCCTCGCCGCCCTTGGCAAGGTTTTGCTCAAAAAGTTTTTCAACCTCCCCCGTCACGGGGTCAATGCGGTACACCGGCTGACCCTCTTCCTGGGTGACTGCATAGAGCTGCCCCTTGTACACCTCTCCTCCTTGAATTTTATGCACGGCGGTTGAAAGGGGAACGGTTTTTACAAGTTCAAAAGTATTCAGGTCGTAAACAATAAGGGCGGGGGAATTATCCCGCCGGGCCGAATAGAAAAGCCCTCTTTCACCGTCCACGGCAAGCCAGGGGATGCCGTTTTTTTGCAGTTCGGCGGATAAGATATGATATTCGATAAAGGCAAGCGTTTCGGCATCATAGACGGCGGCAATGGGGTATTTCCAGACCTTGCTGTCCTCAATGGCGGCATAGATTTTGCCGTCATGGCAGCTTATCCCCCCGATGTGGGCTGAGCCGTATTCTTCCCGCAGCTGGCGGGGGATTGCGTTGATGTTCATGGCGGNNCTGTTTTTATAAGGCTGAATCGGGCGCTGAAATAGTAATTTTCCCCATCGGTTGTAACATCCTGAGAGTGGGTGTAAGAACTTAAAAACAAAAGGTTCTGACTGCCGACAAAATTTTCCGGCGGGTCGGTTCCGGCAAAATCAATAATCCCCGCAGTCAGGCTTACAAAACCCGTTAGCAGACCGATAATTAAAGACAGAATAAAGCTTCTTTTAATCAAGGTGCGTGAAAGATTCAAAAAAGCAAGCATGTCAAACCTCCACGAGTGTTCTCACCGTAAATAATAGCAGTAGAGGCTTTTTGCGTCAATGATTCGGGGATACTGCGTTGACTGTTTGATAAAACAGGCAGTGCGATGCGGACATCGTACCGTAAAACACATCATTTACCTACCATTTAAAAACAAAACTCCCGGTCGGCGGAATGAAGCCGCAAATCGGGAGTTTTTTACGGTGTTTTTAAAACAATTGTAAATTGNNACTGTCAATTACCGTTTCATAATTCATCGGTTTAAAAAGGAACAGCTTTGTATTTGATTCATAATCTTTTATGTAAGAGCATTAACAACACCTGCTTCATAAATTGATTTGTAAATTTTTTCGGGATATGCTGGCGTTGATGCTCATGGCGGGTTAGATTGTTGGCCGTTCAGTAAACCGTATACCCTTAAGGATAACGGGTAACCAAATTTGCAATAATGCATTTATTTTTTGCCAACATCTTCATTGAACCAAGGGAATATATCCTCCTACAAACACAATTCTATTATCTATTACAGGTATACGAACTTACACTATAATATCCTCCATGCTGAATGCGCCATAGTACTCGATATCCTTCTCAACTATTTCATACGAAACCCAACCGAATCCTTCCAAACCCCAATCGTCTCCCCATGAGTTAATCAACTTAAAGGCACTCTTTTTATCGTCAAAGCCGACAAGGCAAATAGCGTGTCCTCCACGTTTTTTACCGGATTGAACATCATAGATCGGATTCTTTTCGTCAAGCTTGTCAAAATCGGAATAGACACTAATTCCGACAACTACACCTCCATATTTAACAATTGCACTTTTTATTTGATCCACACCGGATAAAGAAAACCATTCTTTCGCTTTGTACGGAGATGCGGCATATACTTGGCCATCATTCGGTTTTGTCAAATAGTCCTTCTCATCATAGGGCATATCTTCAAGAGAGCAGACACCCTGTTGTGTAATCATTTGCATCGCCTCGGAAATCCGCGAGCCTCCGTCTTGCCCTTCGTTTATCTGGTTATAGATATAGGCCGGACTAAAAGAGGTTTTTGCGCTGTAATCCCAACCACGCTCCATTTTTTCTTGGGCACTCTTGAGCGCATATGCGGTCGCCCAAGCAGTACAACTACCTTGGCGTCCCTGATTTCCCGGCGGAGGATAAGCCGAAGAGTTGTCATATGCGGAATAATCTTCTTCCTCATCATACACAATTATCCGTCTAGAATCCTCAATAACTTCCGGAGAGTCGGCAATTAAACCCAGTGTGCCCAAGGCCAGAATACCGACAATAAGAGAAATAAGCGTTATTACGCTTGTTAACATAAATGCTCCGCTTCCCACCGCAATAATGACTTTCCTTTTGTTCTGTTTAGGCCATTCGAAGTCATCATGAAAATGAGAGTAAGTTTTATTATCTTGTGGCAAAGGTGCTTTATACAGGGGCATAGTATCATCCTCCATAGCAAAAACTTGTTATAATCTGCGTTTTTAAGTGTTATAAAATAATACGAACTCCTTGTTTATTTTGCTAAACATTGGGTTTTACCAATGAAAATCGTCTTCACCATTATAATTTGTCAACTCCTTATTCTTTGATCTCCACGGCATTTTTTCTCTTTTCTTTGGTTTTTCCTCAAAGTATTTGTCGTCCCAATCGTCAGTTGTATAGGGGGCATTTATTGCGGCAGTATTATTATACGCATTCCACAATGCTTTTCCTGCAAGAACAACCCCCGGCAACCAACTAATCATTAGTGCAAGACTCAACAGCTGTAAACCAAACAATAATACTAATATTGCTCCCCATGGACACCCACGGTTGCCTCTGCCGAGGCTAAGTATGGAATTCATTAGTCCGGTACCCGAAATCTTAAGAGGAATCTTTAAAAGCTTAAAAACCCATGGCAACCCGTAAACCCATCCTACCGAAAAAAGAGAACCGAGAAACGGCCAAAGAAATATCCTGCNNCCTATAAGCGAGCCGTAAACAAGTCCCAAAAGGACTCCAATCACTATACAGATTGATAGTTTAATCAACTCTCTTTTCATTGCAGACATAATAATTCCTCATCGCAGAATATAGGGATTCTAACTTTTATCACATGGTCCATCATAACAGTTCCCGTAAAATCAGCAAGATACCCCTTCCCTTGACCGAGGGGAATACTCTGAAATGCCTCCGGGGGAAGCTTATCCACTCGCTCTTGTCTGGTAGTGTATGCATTCGGAATAGCCGGTCGCATTGAATATATAGTAACTGTCTCTCGGAATGAAATGAGGTTCCTGACCGATAATAAAATCCTGTATATTCGCCGGGACATCGGCTAAAGTCGTCAGCAGAGACCCCTGTTGCACACCCTGTCCACCGGCAGCCCCTTCGACATCGCTCTGTAGTTGTCCCGGCGCAACGATATTCACAATGCAATCCGCAACCGTTTTTGCCGCAATCGTTTTCGGCTCACTGTAAAGAACTGATCTGTTGCTTCCATCAATCAAAAAGCACTGTTTGAATAAATTTTCTTGAATTACTTCGAATCCATCGTAGTCCATAATAAATCTTTCATTACGCTCTCTGAGTGTCATGTGGTATTCAATCTCTTTTAATGCGGCATACCCGTTGCTGTTGCCTGTTGCAAATCCCAGCTGGCCGGCATGCGCTATTGTGTCCGAGGATGCCGGAGGAAGGAAAATAAAGCCGTATGCCCCATCGAAATGTCCTACGCCAATTGATTCAAGCGTTTGGCTCATGATGTAGGTGGCGTCAATCACGGTGCCGCTGCCGGTTCCGCCCGCAATACCCGCCAAAACAATCAAATTGCATTGGGCATCAGGAACGTTGGTAACCAATGCTCTGAATACGGCACTGATTTTATCTCTCAAAGTAAGAAGGGCGGCATCGCTGCATAATAAAACTCGGCCGCATTGGCGCCGATTACCTGCTCCATCTCCCTCCAATGCGCCGTCGAGATGGTTTTTCAACTCCGGATTTAACCATTTCCGCATAAAGGGCGTAGGATGTTCAACCGACTCTTTGGCGCCTATATGAGGCAAAACGCATGTTTCGTCACTTGTAAACACCTTTTTACTAATAAAGGTCTCAACTTCCTCTTTGGCGGAGTCGACAAGCAAAAAGCGCACATGTTTTTCATAGTCTTCTCTTTCTACCCGTTTTTCTAACTCGCGCTTGACTTCCGCCAAGGCGTTGCCTCCGGTACCGCCCAGCCCTACAACAATATAATACGTGTCGGAATCCGTGACGTTACGCTTTTTTCGTTGGATAAACCCGTCGCCCTTGAGTGTTTCCATGTTCTTTTTAACTGTCTTGCGCTGTTCCGGTGTAAGTGCCATGATACTTCCCCCTATAATTTTTTATATTTACCACAGATACCAGGGTGTGGTTATGTTGACCGACTCAATCGTAGTCATTACGCCCCTGCCCGTATTGGTTCCTCGTTTGCTGACGGAACTCGATGCGGAGCCGTTCTTTACCGCCGTCACCATTCAGCTCAATTTCCCTAGAAAAATCCCCCTCTCCGAATTTTGTTTTTTTGTCAAGCAAAACAAACTTAGATCTGTCTAACCCGGGGCTTCGCTTCAGTGTGTAATTCAACAGAATATCACGGTTATTATTAAAAAGCTCTTCAAGTGCTATTCTCTCCGTCTTTCCAAGGGCATCTAGTATGGAGGTGCATACCTCGTATAAGTTGACGGAAGGTTTTCTAAAGNNTTTTGGACCTTTGTAAGTAAACCATTCCCGAACGGCTTGGTTAGACGATCGGTTAACGCTAATGAGAATGGTTGCGTTAATATATCCGCCAAAGAACAGCCAGTATATTCCATAAATCAGCGCTGCGAGGACAAGAAGCAACAAGACAGCCAGTAAGGTTATAAGCCAACTGTTGTTGATGACTGTCAATTCCAAATTAAATTTAACCTCCGCTCCCCGGTCGTCCTTGACGCTGAGGTTGACATCACCGACACCGCTCTTTCCAACACGTAAACTTAAAGTGCCGGTTTCGTTAATCTCGGCGCTGTCAAAATCTCCGCCCAAAACGGAGTATTCGAGTTTACCGCCTTCAGGATCGGATACATATTTTGAAAGGTCTATACTGTAATCCTTACCGAAAAGCCAGTTGTAACGGAATTTGTCTTTAAGGGGATCCGACTTTAACTCCGGAGCGCGATTGCTTGCACGCAACGTCTCTTCAGGCGTGCGGAACTGAATGCGGTCGCATGTATAGGTCGCAAAGGCGGCATACGGATCATAATTATCAAAAGTAACATCCGCAACAAAACTTCCCTTGCCGTTGAGTTTCATGGGTATTACTTTTTTTTCTTTTGTATTGGCCTCGATCAAGGTCAAGGCGCATTCAAAAAAGGCATACTTATTATCGTCATCAACTTTTTCACCCGAATGCTCTAACCAGGAAGTAAACGTTAACGGCTCGTTGAGTTTAATGCCGCCTTCCGGGGTTTGCACTTGCAACTTGGCAGACACATTGGTGCTGATAATAATATCGGGGATAATTTCGACCTTCTCCGCTACCGGAGTATTGCTCGCCTTATCCACGGTAATAATCCATTTGCCTGCACTCGGATTCATTATTTTTGCATTGTAGAACACATCGGTTTTGGTAATTGTTATGTCCCTGGTTGTCATGTCGCTGACAAGGGTCCCGTCGGGACGCTCAATTTTTATTGAGATTTTATTAAGCACACCGGGTTTATATCGAACCGCTATATTCAGTTCGGAAACACCGATACCGGGAATAATGCACTCTTTTGTAACAGGCACCGTTTCGGCAACCGGAGGGTCATACCCGTCCGTAAGCAGGTGCACCAGGTTGCTGAACGAGCCGATGATATCTGCCGGATTTCGTATCTCGGAGTAATATCTTCCCAAATCATTCAGCGAACCGTCCGCATTGCGGGGTGACTGCGGATCGTCTGCACGATTTCTGGCTTTACGAACGATGTCGAAGACTTCTTGATTGTTTTGAATAACCCCGTCTCTATTAAGGAAAACACCAAACACTTTTATGCCGTTTGCTTTTGCCAAATCAATAGCTCTGTCTCGATTGGCAAAGGAGGTGCCGCGATCCCCGGTTTCGATAATACCGTCCGTAAAAAGAACCACGACCGATTCCAAGTGAGAACCGTCTTTGTTTTTTTGCTCATTTTGCTTTGCAACGAGAGCTTTTGTTGCTTCGTATATCGCACTGCCTATATCCGTACCGCCTCGTTGCGGTTCTTCTGCCATAATTTTTGAAAGAAGCTCATCTTTTGCAGTCTGAGTAGAAATCGGCTTCAACGGCGAAATTTTTGCAACCGTTTCCCTAAACACAATCGCACCCATCTCGTTGCCCGTTGCTGGGAGAGTTGCAAACATATACTTCAAGGCTTCAAAACGATTATTTTGCGCATCGTAGTCCACCAAGGAATAACTACGATCAATCACAAACATAATATTGTACCTTGTGTCGCCATATCCGGCAGGCTCGGTATCGGCGGCTTCAACACCGGAAAAACTAAAACACGATAACAGCAGAACAAGAACTAACGACAACGCAACAAAACCTTTTAACAACCTCATAATCGTCTCCCTCTCGAAATAAATGTAATAAAATCCGTTCCAAACATAAAAGCATAAAAGGCGGAAAAACTTTTCAGCGGATACAGCCAATTTAAGATATTAGATGTTAATAAATTATCCTACCGAAATATTAGTCCAGTGTTTTTCTCTCTTAGTGTTTGTATTCCTCAACAGCAATTAAGTCGGAACGCATGATTCGGTTCGTTAGTATATTTGTTTTCACAAACGCAGTTATATGGATTTTAAGCCTTTAGGTTCGGTGACCGACACTATTTAAACAACACGGTATAATTACGGTGCAAAGTACCGTTTTACTCCGGCCCTGCATCTTTTCTCAAAAGGTACACCTTGTGAAAGTGCAAAAGCAATCCTAATTGAGGGCAAAAGCATAAAGAATTTGCCAAATTATACTATACTTTTGTATATTTATAGGAAGTTTACACTTATATAAAAGCAATAGCTTTATGAAAGTTTTTTCGAAAAATTTTTAAAAAAATGCTTTTTTGACAAATTTAATAAAGTGCGTCTTTTGAGAGCGCAATTTTTGCGTTCAAACATGCTTTCAACACCGTATTCGGCAAGGCATATCAATTACGACGATATCGCTTTGCTTTTCTTTTTGAGAACAAAGCGCCACCGGCTTTTGTCATAGAAAGAGGGCTTTTTATCATTGCAGCAGCCGGCTTTGACAGATATTGTCGTAAAAGTTGTTGCGCCAAGGTTAATTTGCCAAAAATTGTTGTAAAAAACTCTGGCCTGTGCTACTCTTTTGGGTAGTGGATTATCCTTAAAAAATGTTGGTAACGGAAGGGGTTTTTGGCGTTTATTATGGAAGCAAAGTGTAATTGCGCTTATTATCCCACGGTAGTGGTGCCCGGCATAGGCAACTGCAGAGCTTATGAGGTGGACAAAGAGGGCAATCGTCTGCGTATGGCGTGGCCGCCGGACATAGACAAGGAGGCGGCAAAGAAGCTTAAAAATTCCCTGGTTTTGCCCGGGCTGAGGATGTTCATTCTGCGCCGCGATTCGGGCTTTTCCAAAAAAGCGGGCAAGGCCGTTGCCGAGGTTCTGGATATTATGGCAAGCACTCCGGAGGGGAAGTACAAGCACAATGTTCAGGTGGAAACTTTTGACGGTTCCGTTGCGGAATGCACGGAGGAAGAAAAGGGCTTTATTTACCGTATGCTCCCCCTCAAGCCTTTAGCCGAGCTTATAGGTGAAGACCACCTGTTTTATTTTTCTTTTGTCGCTATCGGCAACACTGCGGAAACTGCGGAGCGGCTGAGAGAATACATTAAGACGGTTAAAGAAAAAACCGGCCATGATAAGGTGAACATTGCCGCCGTTAGTTTGGGCGCCACAATAACTTCCGCTTATCTTGATAAATATGCGGCGGACGGTGACGTAAACAGAGTTGTAGGCGTGGTGCCCGCCTTTGACGGTTCCGCGGTTGTATCGGATATTTTAAAAGGCAATATAGCCTATGAAGATTATGAGATTCTTTTTAATGAACTTTTAGGCAGAAAAACTGCGGAGAAAATTATTAAAGCAGTTAAACTTTTGCCGAAAAATGTTCTCAAAAAGTTTATTGAAGCGGTTATTGCCGCAGTGGTTGAGACGGTTATCCTTAACTCCACCACCATGTGGGGGATTGTGCCCGCAGCCGAATACAAGGCTTTGAGCGACAAATATTTAAGCGGTTCCGAACAAAATAAAATCAAGGAAGAGGCGGACAGATGGTGCAGGGTAAGGAGCGACTTCCCCGCCCTTGTAAAAAAAGCGAGGGATAACGGAACCGGGATATTTGTTCTTTGCGGCTACAACAGGCCACTTTTCAAAGCGGTAAATTCTTCAACCTTACATTCGGATATGGTGGTGCATTCCGCCTCCGCCTCCCTGGGTGCGCATTTTGCCCCTTTGGGGGAGAGTTTTCCGTCGGATTACAGACAGCAAAATCTCCACTGCACGGACCCCGCTCACAACCATATAAATGAGCAGCGGGATGCAGACGCTTCCGTCGGCGCCGCGCCGGACACCACCTGGTTTTGGCGGGATATGGAGCACGAACAGGCGGCGGAAAATGAACATTTGCTGACTTTAATGAAACTGCTGTTGGCGGACGACTCCATTAAAGACGTCTTTCAGCGGGAAGAGTTCCCGCAATTTAATATTTTTAAAAAATGACAGGCTCGGAGTATTTGACACCGGCAAATTAACTGGAGGTTGTAAAAAATGAAGAAACTTTGCGCCAGACTGACAGCGGTTCTGCTCAGCTTCGCCCTTTTGTTTTCGGTTACGGCGGTTTTCCCTGCGGAAATCGCTACCGCCCCTGCCGTCACCGCAGCGGAAAAAGCTTCTTCCGCTGAAGTTGCTTGCGAAAACACGGTCATAGACCCTTCAGCCGTACAAAATGCGGCGGAGGAGGGGACGGGAGCGAAAACGGCAGCCCCGTGTTCGGCAAAGAACGGAGTTTTGACTCAATGCGGGGGGGATTGCGAATATGCCCCCTCGATTGTGGTGCACGGCATAGGGCAATCGGAACTCTACGAACTCGACAAAGACGGCAACATTAAATACAACAAAGACGGCAAGCCTATTACCGCCTGGCCGCCGATGGTAGATGTTGATGCCGTTATTGAGGCCCTTGCCTGGCCGCTTATTTTCAGCCTGATTACACAGAAAGACTGCGGCCTTTCCGACAGAGCGGCGGAGACGGTAAAGGATGTATTTGCCTCCATATCCAACGGGCCTGACGGGATGAAAATAGGCAACTCGCAACTGGTTCGTTATCCCCAGAGTTTAGCCCGGTGCACACAGGAAGAAAAAGATTTTATTTATAAAAGTATGCCCCTGAACTCCTACACCGCAATAGCCGGGGAAGACCATATGTACTATTTTGCCTATGACTCTTTCGGCAACAACCTGGCAATAACGGAAGAGCTTTATGACTTTATTCAACACGTTAAGCAGGAAACGGGCCATGACAAAGTCAATCTGGTACCGATAAGTTTAGGCGGAACCATAGCCGACTCCCTGTTCGAATTTTATCCGGAAGTATATGACGATTTAAATCGGGTAGTTTACATTGTGCCCGCTGTAAACGGCAGCGCCATTGTCGGTGATATTTATACCGGCAACCTGAGTTTGCAGGACCATATGTTATACAGGGATTTGCTCCCCTCCGTTATGGACGGCTACACGGGCTATCTGGTAAACATTGCCTTGCGTCTGCTGCCGAAAGACGTGCTCCGGGCGGTATTGGACAAGGCTATCGGCTCCCTTTTGGAAAATGTTTTGGTTAACTGCACCATGATGTGGGGCTTGGTACCGGGGGAATATTATGATGAAGCGGCGGCGATATGGCTGTCCGGCCCCGAAAAGGCGGAGATTAAACGGCAAACCGACCTCTTCCATCAGGCCCAGACCAATTACAAGGATAATATTCTTAAGCTGATTGACAGAGGCATAGAGGTATTCAACATTGTAGACTACAACTACGCACTTTATTCCATTGCCGGTTCCTGGCAAGAATATAATGCAGACGGCATCATTCATCTGGATTCCACATCCATGGGAGCCGTTTCAGGCTATGTGGATACCCCGCTGCCGGACGCCTATGTTCAGCAAAGATACCCGGAATACGACTTTATATCCCCCGACGGGATTGTGGACGCCTCCGCAGGGCTGCTGCCTTTCACCACCTGGTATTTCCGCAATCAGGACCATGAGAGAACCGGCGGAAACGATGTAATCATAAAACTCGCTACCGAACTTATGCTGGATAACAACTTCGACTCCGTGTTTGACAAGCCTGACCGGTTCCCTCAATTCAACGAGGCGAGGGACGGGAAAAGTTTTATCAGGGATATTGAAAGAGCACGCATGATAGACCAAAGCGCATTAGACCCGGAGGACGCCGCAGAACTGCAGGCGGCAATAGACCACGCCCAAGCCGTGATGGACAATACGGTGGTTGTGCCCGGAGAATATGAAGCCGCAAGGGAAAGACTGTTTGCCATTGAAGTAAAAATCGGAATGCGCAATCCTCCGAAAGACAAAACCGGAGAAGAAATCGCCGCCAAAATTTGCAAATTTTTGAGCGATGTCATATATGCAGTCTGGGGGCCGAGGGGTTTTTCGGACTGGGGACTGAGATAGACGAGAACAATAATAAAGGACGGAATTCTTAATGAAAAAACGGAGGTTCCGCACGGGTTCAGTTTTACTTAATGCCTTAAAAATCATTTCCGCCGGTGCGGTCGGGGGCGGGCAGGGGATTATTCCCCCGGCAAAGCCGAACACCGAAGACGCCGATAAAAGCTCCGCCGTTTCCACTTCCGAGGGAGCTGCGGAAATTCTGAACCATGGGGATTCCCCCCGCAATGCCGCTGAAAATGAACCCCTGACCGCTTGCGGCGGAAACTGCGGCCATGCGCCCACAATAATCATACCGGGCATAGGTCAGTCCGATGTGTTTTTGCTCGACGAAAACGGCAACCGGGCAAAAGGCAAAAACGGAAGGGATATAAATACCTTCCCCGCTGTTTTTGAAACCGATAATCTTATTAAGCCCCTTGTATGGCCTTTGATAAGAATGTTAATCACCCGGCGGGATAAAGGATTTACGGACCTGGCGGCAAAAGCCATAGGCAAAGCTATTGCCAAAAACGCCATCGGTTTTAACGGGCAGCCGGTGAATAAAGGGGAAGTCAGGCGCTTCCCTCAAAGCGTCGGGGCTTGCAGCGAAAATGACCGCCGGGATATTTACAACACTATCCCTTTACAGGACTTTTCGAAAGTTGCAGGAGAAGATCATCTTTACTATTTTGCCTATAACTCTTACGGCAACAACTTTGACAATACAAAGGCCCTTTACGAGTTTATTCAGCAGGTCAAAAGGGAAACGGGGCACGACAAAATCAATATCGTCCCCATAAGTCTGGGCAGCACCATTGCCGTCAGCCTGATGAAACTATACCCTCAGGTGAGCGATGATTTGGACAAAATTGTTTTCATCGTTCCCGCATTGGACGGTTCCCGTATGGCGGGAGATATATACAAAGGCACGCTCAGGCTCCATGACGAGGCTCTGTATAAGACGCTTATGCCCTCCCTCATGGGCGATAACGCCAACGCCTACCGTATCAATGCGCTGCTGCACATTTTCCCAAAGCAGGTTATCCTTGACCTGTTGAATAAAACAGTTGAACAGTTGAAGGAAGTTGTGATGCTTAACTGCACCATGCTCTGGGGGCTGGTACCGGGTGAGGACTATGACGCTCTTGCCGGGAAATATCTTACAGACCCCGCCCGTGCGGAAATAAAGCGGCAGACGGATGTTTACCGTAAGGCGCAACTGAATGTCCCCGCCAACATTCAGACCTTTATTGACCGGGGAGTTAAGATTTTTGATATTGCGGATTACAACTTCCCCATATACTCACTTGTCCCCTCCCACGACACCCATAACGGTGACGGACTTATCCACCTGACTTCATCCGCCCCCGGTGTCACATGCGGCTACCTGGATACTCCTCTGCCCTCCGACTACGTTCAGCAGAATACCCGTTGTTCCGACCCCGGCAAGCACAACCACATATCCCCCGACGGAATTGTTGACGCTTCCACCTGTGTTTTGGCGGAAACCACGTTTTTCTTCTACAAGCAGGACCATGAGGGCACGGGACGCAATGATGTTATTATGAAGCTCGCCACCGAACTGCTGCTCTATGACCGCCTCAGCGATGTTCACGCCATGCCTGAAAAATTCCCGCAGTTTAACGTGGGCAGAGAGACAAAGTGGCTTCGCATCGACTTTTTACCCAAAGCAAAAGAGGTTGACCGGAGCAGTTTGAGTGCGGAAGATGCGGCGGAACTGCAGGGAGCCATTGAACAATGTGAGAGCATGCTTGACAACACCGTGGTTGTCCATTCCGATTACACCGATGCGGAAAAACGTTTGCTGGATATTCTGATAAAAATCGGCGTGAAAGAAGCGCCGAAAGAGAAGAAATTAAACAAGTTTAAAAAAGCATTCTGGAAACGCCTCAGCAACACACTCTACAAACAGTAAGAGATTTTCACAAGAGCAACTAAAACGAGCCGGCAGGGACTTCTCTGCCGGCAAATTAAAAGGAGCGCTTAAAATTGAAAAGGATTGTCGCCGCAATACTGATCCTTGCCGCCTTGATTTCAAACCTGTACGGCTGTGCAAAGAATGATGAGGACTCCCGCATCTCAGTAGTTTGCACCCTCTTCCCCCAATATGATTTTGTCAGAGCCGTTGCGGGGGATAAAGTAAAGGCCGAACTCCTTTTGTCCCCCGGTGAGGATTTTCGTGAATACTCGCCGGATTCCGCCGACCTTGCCAAAATTGCCGAATGCAGCCTTTTTATCTACACAAACGAATATGCGGAACCCTGGGTAGCCGAAAAAACGGAAAAGATAAAGAAGAAGAAAAAGGGGCTTATCCTCAATGTCTGCGAGGGCATTCCCATTGACGTAAACCTTGTTCACGATGAGCACCATGAAGAGCACGAGCACGAGCATGAACATGAGCATGAACACGAACATAAACATGAGCACAACCATGACCCCTATGTTTGGGTACTGCCGAAGAATGCAATAAAAATGGTTGAGAACATAAAAGATACTCTTTGCCGCATAGACCCGGAAAACGCCGGATTTTATACGGCAAATGCGGAAGCATACAAATTAAATCTGGAAACCCTTGACACTAAATTCCGTGACGCCGTGAGCAGTGCAAAAAGAAAAGTTTTTATCATGGCGGACCGTTTTACTTTGCAGTATTTTGTTATGGAATACTCCTTGGGCTATTTGGCGGCCCTGAATACATTTTCCCACCGCACCGAGCCGGATGCCGCAACCCTTACAAAATTGAGGGAGGCTGTGTTAAAACAGGGCATACCCGCCGTTTTTTATCGGGAACTTTCCGACATGAAAACCGCACGAAAAATCTCCGCCGATACGGGAGCCAGGCTTCTGCAATTCCACGGCTGTGAAAACCTCAGTGCGGAAGAAACGGAAAATAAAGAAACCTATCTCTCATTAATGCAGAGGAATGCGGAAAACCTGAAGGCGGCGTTGAGTTAAAAATTTCACTGCCCGCTACTCTCAGTTAGCATTGGCTAACTTGCACAAAAACACACTTCCAACCTTGTGCATGTCCACGAAAATAACCGTTCTGTTGGATTTGTGCATTTAAATGTTTTATAATGCATTCGGTTAGAGATTTTCTGAAACATAAGTGTTATCAAAGGAGGATAATATGAAAAAGATTCTGTTTAAAAAGATGATTGCGGTATTACTCGCAATGACAATGCTCGGCGCTGCGGTTCCCTTCACCGCAACGGGCGCACCCTCGACAGGTGTAGACTACACTATTGTAAACCCCTATGAGGATGTGGATTGGGAAAACTGGGGACAATACAAAGCCAACCTGCACACCCACTCTTTGGTCAGTGACGGAAAAGAACATTTTGCCGATATGGTGGAAAGGCACTATGAACTTGGCTACGATATTCTGGCAATGACGGACCACGGCACCGTGGACAGGAGCTGGACGGACCTCAACATCAATCCGGGCCTTACCTTCGCCATGAATATCAAAACATTCGGGAGCAACCCCATACCCCTGACGCCTGAGCGCTTTGAGCAAATCAGCAGCGGTGCCGACAGAGGCGGCCGGGGCATGCTCAGAGCCCCCTACGGCATTGAACACAATGCGGCGGCTTTTAACAACACCCATGTGAACTCCCTTTTTGCAGACTGGGGCGACGGCTATTTAGGCGGCACAAGTTACTACGACCATATTCTAAGAGGTGTTGAAGATGCCGGAGGGCTCAGCTTTATCAACCACCCCGGCGAGTACACCGGAGCAAGAAAAGACAACACCGATGACGCTTATGATACAAGCAACATCCGTTATGATTACATTGTTAAAAAGTTTACCACCCTGTTCAGAAACTACGAAAGCTGTGTGGGGATGGAGATTATTAACAAAAACGACAGCAGAACAAAAAACGACCGCAAGCTTTGGGATCTTCTGCTGGCCAATGTTATACCGACCGGCAGGAACATTTTCGGTTTCGGCAACAG
>DCTF01000032.1:334-8439 GCA_002329225.1 Ruminococcaceae bacterium UBA1447 | reverse complement strand
ATCGTTGTTTAATTTTCAAGGTGCGTTTTGCAGGGCCGCAACAGACGCTTTCTAAGGCCGAAACCTTGATTTTACGCTGTTTTTGCCCCCTCCGACGGCGCAGTGCCGCCTGAGGTGCCCGAATAGAATACCAAATACATCCCGTATTGTCAACTACTTTTTTTGCCCATACCACCCCCTTCTTTGCAACGCATCCGGGCGTTGCGTGAAGGTAAGCAAAAAAAGAATAGCAGCAACAACAATTTAATAATATTGCCCAAATTGCTTGTGTCAAAACGGTGTTCAATCCACAAGTTGTTGCGTTATTTGAATACGATGTTAGAAAAACGGCTTCCGCCGCTTTTTCGGGGGAAATACATTTTATTTTTATCCCCTTCTTGTGTATAATATGGTCGATAAAATTATCGGGAGTAGAGATATGAGTTATGGTATTAACCCCTCTGCTTGGGGTGTTATTTTCCCCGTTCCTTCACAAATTGTTGATAAGCACATCCGTTTAGCCGGTGCCGCGCAACTCAAAGCCCTGCTTTGGGTGCTTCGCCATGCCAACGAACCGCTTGACATTGAGGAAATGGCAAAAGCAATCGGGCAAAAAACCGCAGATGCGGTAGACGCCCTTCAATATTGGGTTGAAACGGGTATTTTAATTAATGATGACAAAAAGACAGAGCAGTCCAAAATAACCGAGAACAAAAATCAGCAAAATCAAGAAGAGGAAAAACCGAGCATTATCGAAAAGGAGAAAGAACCATCACGGCGCCCCTCCCCTCCCGAGCTTCCGGTAATCAAGCCCAGCCATTCCCAGATTCTTGCCCGGGCGAAAGAGTCGCCGGACATAGCATACCTTTTTAACGAAGCGCAGGTAAAGCTTGGCCGAACCATCGGTTATGACGGCCAATGTACATTGTTGATGATGCACGATCAATACGGGTTACCCATTGAGGTAATCCTGATGATACTTTCTTATGCCGCTTCCGTGGGCAAAATTTCTTTTTCTTATATAGGTAAAATGGGGCAAAACTGGTTTGAAAAAGAAATTGATACCATTGAAAAGGCGGAAGAAGAAATAAACCATTTGGACAACATTACCCGCTTATGGCAGGAAATTGCACGCGGAACCGGTATTTCAACCCCCCGCCCCACCGCAAAGCAATCCGAATACATTGTTGATTGGGTTAATCGGCTCAAGTTCGATGTGGAAATGATTATTCTTGCTTATGAGCAAATGGCGAACAACTGTCACCGCCTCAGCTTCCCCTACATGGATAAGGTACTTAAAAATTGGCATTCCAAAGGAATCAAGACGCCCGAAGATGCGGAAAAAGAAGACAGAAGCCGAAAAAAACAGCAAGAGAAAAATCAAAGTTCCGGCAAATCCGCCTCCTATGACCTTGACGAGTTTAACAACAGATCGGTTCATGAGCCGATTTTATACGAAAAGAGGAATAAGAAATGAGTTACAGCCCTAAAATATATGAGTTGGCGGCAGAAGAACTGCAAAGAAGGCGTACCCGCGCTTTTGCCGAACAGAAAAAACGCCACGATGAAGCAACAGCAAAAATTCCAAGACTATTGGAATTGGAAAAAGAGATGGCGGATACGGGGCTTGCCACCGTTAAAGCTATCGGAATGGGTGCGGATGCCGGTAAGTATATTGAGGATCTGGCAAAACAAAACCTTGCCGCACAAGATGAAAGAGGCCGGCTTTTAACAAATGCCGGATACCCGAAAAACTATCTTGAAGCCGTATTTGTCTGCCCGCATTGTGAAGACAACGGGGTTGTGAACGGATATTTTTGTGATTGCAGAACCGTTTTGCTGCGTTCAATAGCTTACGCACAACTCAGCGAGCTGAGCCCTGCCGCATCTTCGGATTTTGAAGATTTTAAACTTGATTATTATCCTAAAACTCAAGATGCCGAAACCGGCTTGGTTCCGTATAATCGGATGAAAGAAATCTTCGAGTACTGCAAGGCCTATGCCGAGGACTTCGGTCTTTCTTCACCCAGTTTGTTTTTGCACGGCAAAACCGGTCTGGGAAAAACGCATCTTTCACTTGCTATTGCCGGCACGGTGGTAAATAAAGGTTTCGGCGTTAT
This sequence comes from Ruminococcaceae bacterium UBA1447, assembly GCA_002329225.1. Lineage (GTDB taxonomy): Bacteria > Bacillota > Clostridia > Oscillospirales > Acutalibacteraceae > UBA1447. The sequence goes on along the minus strand of DCTF01000032.1, from coordinate 6,340 downwards.
TTACGGTTCGGCGCAAAACCTGCTCACCAAGCTTGAAAAGGAAAGATTTTCACGCCGAGGGGATGAAAACGAGGGCACGGAGCAAAGCATGTTGGAATGCGACCTGCTTATTTTAGATGACTTGGGGGCGGAGTTTACCACCCAGTTTACCGTTTCCGCAATTTACAACATTATTAACACACGCCTTTCCCGAGGGGTTCCAACAATAGTAAACACAAACCTCTCCCCCGAAGAGCTGGAAGAAAAGTATTCCCAACGCATTACCTCCCGGATAACCGGCAACTATGTTTCCCTCCCCTTTATGGGAAAGGATATACGTCAGATTAAAAGAAATAGAAGTTGACAGAATTACTTGAATTATACAAATCGGAGTTTTTTATAAAAATGGATATTATCAAGTCGCTCGGCACAAAACTTCACCTGCAGGATTGGCAGGTTGAAAATACCGTAAAACTAATTGATGAAGGCAACACAATTCCGTTTATAGCCCGATACCGCAAAGAGGCTCACGGCGCCCTTGATGACCAGGTTATTAGGGAGCTTTCTGAAAGTCTTGAGTATCTGCGCAATCTGGAAAAACGAAAAGAAGAAGTTTTTTCAAGCATTGAGAGTCAGGATAAGATGACCCCGGAGATAGCAAAGGCCATAAATGATGCGCAGACTCTTGCGGAAGTTGAGGATATCTACCGTCCTTTCAAACCCAAGAGAAAAACCCGAGCATCCGTTGCGAGGGAAAAGGGGCTTGAATCCCTTGCCGCCGCAATTTTTGCTCAGGAACCAAACTCTTTAACACCTATTGAAATGGCGGCGGACTATGTGGACGCTGAAAAAGGTGTTGAATCCCCTCAGGATGCCTTGCAAGGAGCGCTTGACATTATTGCCGAGGATATTTCGGACAGTGCCGACATTCGCCGCCGGTTGCGCACACTCTTTACTGCTGAAGGTATCGTGGAAAGCAAAGCAAGCAAAGAAGACGAGCAAAGTGTTTACACCATGTATTATGACTTTACCGAACCCGTAAACAAAATTGCCGGTCACCGGATTTTGGCGATCAACAGAGGAGAACGGGAAGAATTTTTGAAAGTCAAAATTTTAGTTGACGCTGTCAAGGCTTCCGGAATAATAAACGGGCAAATTCTTGCACCGAATCACTCTCCCTGCACTGAAACGGTGCGTGAAGCGGGAAGAGATTCTTATGACAGACTTATCTTCCCCTCCCTTGAAAGAGAAGTCAGAAGTACACTTACCGAAAATGCGGCGACATCCGCCATTAAGGTTTTTGCCGACAATCTTAGAGAACTGCTTTTGCAGCCTCCGATAAAAGGCCTGACCGTACTTGGTTTGGACCCCGGCTACCGTACAGGTTGCAAAGCGGCGGTGGTTGACCAAACAGGCATGGTGCTTGATACCGGTGTTCTCTACTTGACCCATTCCGACAAGCAGAAAGAAGACGCCAAGCAGAAAGCAGAAAGTAAAGGCTTGGATTGATAAGTTCGGTGTTAAAGCTATAGCCATCGGCAACGGCACCGCCTCGAAAGAAACGGAAATTTTTACCGCTGAAGTTCTTAAAGAAGCAAAAACGGATACTGCGTATATGATAGTCAACGAGGCGGGGGCCTCCGTTTATTCAGCCTCCAAACTTGCGGCGGAAGAATTTCCTCAGTTTGATGTATCTATAAGAAGCGCCGTTTCAATCGCAAGGCGCTTGCAGGACCCTTTGGCAGAGTTGGTTAAAATTGACCCTAAGGCCATAGGAGTTGGCCAATATCAACACGATATGCCGCAAAAAGAGCTCGGCAACGCACTTGATGCCGTTGTGGAATACTGCGTAACCACGGTGGGTGCGGATCTTAACACCGCTTCCGCCCCCCTGCTTGCCCGAGTATCCGGGATAAATGCCGCCGTGGCTAAAAACATTGTGACCTACAGAGAAGAAAACGGATTGTTCAAGTCGCGCAAAGAACTGAAAAAAGTACCTAAACTGGGTGAAAAAGCTTTTTTACAATGTGCAGGTTTTTTGCGTGTTGCCGAAAGCAAAAATGTGTTGGACAACACGGGAGTTCACCCTGAAAGTTACGAGGCGGCTGAAAAAGCTTTGAGTATATGCGGTTACAGTTTAAATGATGTTGCAGCAGGCAAACTCGATGAGTTGTCCGACCGGGTTAAGGCTGCCGGAGAAGAAGTGTTGGCTGAAAAAGCCGGAGTAGGCTTGCCGACTTTACGGGATATTATAAAATAACTTCTTAAACCAGGCAGAGATCCTCGTGACGAACTCCCTCCCCCTTTGCTTCGCACGGATGTAATGGATATTAAGGATTTAGTCCCGGGAATGGAACTAAAAGGTACAGTCAGGAATGTAATAGATTTCGGCGCCTTTGTGGATATAGGGGTACATCAGGACGGACTTGTACATATATCACAAATCACAAACCGCTATATAAAACACCCTTCGGAAGTCCTTAAAGTGGGGGAAGTTGTGACGGTCTGGGTTGTCAATGTAGAGGTTGACCGGGGAAGAATAGGTTTAACAATGAAGAAACCTGCAGAACCGCCGCAGGCACAAAAAAACGATAAAGATGTATAAGTCGGCTTAGCAACTAAAATACGGCGCCCGCCTCTCAATTTGGAGAAGCGGGCGTTTTTCTGTTCTTTTATTTTTCGATTAGATTTCGGGAATTTCTATTTCAATCTCTTTACCAAGTTCAGCTGAGCGGGCAATACCGTCCAAAATAGCCTGGTTGTAAATGATTTGGGAAGAGGGTACGGGCGAGGGAGAGCCTGTAATGACAGCATCCAGGAAGGAACGGATTTTCATGTCAAACAAATCCTTCCCGCCGTTGTTCAAAATAGGAATAGTCGTTTCGACTTGTTCACCGGCTACATCATGGTAAATTTTCATCGGTCCGCCAACACTGCCGTTCCAGCAATCCGTCGAGGGAATTCTCAAACCGCCCTCTTTACCGAAAATCAGGGAGTCGCCGGGAGTATCCATATGCATAGCCCAAGCAATTCTGAAGTCCAGAATTATTCCGCCTTCAAGCCTTACAAAGCCGGCAGCGAAGTCATCCACTCCGAAAATATCCACATACTCGGGTTTGTTGGAGTATTTAGGGCTTTTGCCGAAGAAGTCCGATTTGTAGCCGGTAACCGTCAAGGGTTTGGGGTAACCTACCGCATTCATAACCACGTCCAAGGAATAGCAGCCGATGTCGCCGAGTGCGCCTAGGCCGGCGGTTTCTTTTTCAATAAAGGAGGTTCCGAAAGGCGTGGGAATGCCCCTGCGGCGTCCGCCGCCTGTTTGGATATAGTAGACTTCACCGAGTTCGCCCGACTGAACAATTTTCTTAATCATCTTCATGTTTTCATCGAAACGCGGTTGGAAGCCTATCGAAAGCACTTTGCCGCTCTTTTTTTCCGCACGGCAAATCTCAATAGCTTCTTGCAAAGTAACACACATGGGTTTTTCAAGCAGAACATTAACGCCTTTTTCGAGAGCATAAATTGTGCATTCGGCGTGAGTAGCGTTGTAAGTACAAACGCTCACCGCATCAAGCTCTTCAGTGTCGAGCAGTTCTTTATGGCTGGGATAAAAGCGAAGTTTTTCGGTATCAAAGCCTAAACCGTCAAAAAACGCTTCCGCTTTGCCGGGAATCAAATCCGCCGCAGCGACAATTTCAACATCCGGGCACTTAATATAGCTTTTGACATGGGCTTCAGCTATCCATCCACACCCTATAATAGCGACTTTCAGTTTTCTGTCCGACTTAACCTCTTTGACTTCTTCCTGAGTTTCCTTAAACTTGTCAAGAATACCTGTTGATGATGCCATGATTTATCCTCCGTTTTTTTCGTATTTGCGCAGTTTTCCGCAAACCGTTTAGCGCAACGATATAATTGTAACGGATAAACGTTCGCTTTTCAATGAGTTCCCGCATCTTTTTGCACCAAATTCAAAAAAGACAGTTTTTCACAAAATTTTCACCTGAATTCGTTTACTTTTACGGTTTGGAATGCTATCATAAGTCGGCTACTGAAATATTTTTATTATATGCGGAGGTAATACCAATGAAGAAGCTCAAAATCGCCATTATCGGTTGCGGCAATATCGCCCGCGGCTCCCACGCTCCCCACTATCTGTCCAACGAGAACTGCGAAATCAAGTATTTTTGCGACATCATTCCAGAAAGAGCCGATGAGTTTGTGAAAAGATTCGGTTGCGGCAAGGCTGTTTACGATTATAAGGAGATTGTAAATGACCCGGACCTTGACGCCGTTTCCGTTTGCACTCATAACGACTTCCATTCAATTATCTCAATAGATTTTATGAAAGCGGGTAAAGATGTACTCTGTGAAAAACCTGCTGCACGCACTCTTCCAGAAGCCTTGGAAATGCAAAGGGTTGCTCACGAAACCGGAAGGACATTAAATATAGGCGTTTGCAACCGTTTCGGCACAGCGGTTAACATGATTAAAGATATGATTGACAACGGCGATTTGGGCGAGGTTTACCACGTCTATGCCAGTTTCCGTGCCTTCCGCAGCATACCGGGGCTTGGCGGCGACTTCACCACAAAAGCTATTTCCGGCGGCGGCTCCCTTATTGACTGGGGTGTCCACTATATTGATCTTATCCAGTACTGCTGCGGCGACCCCAAGCCTTTGACCGCCTCGGGCAAAGCTTTCTGCAAACTCGGCAAAGATATCCCGAATTATGTATATAAAGACATGTGGGCAAGAGACACTGCCAAGACTGACGGCATTTATGACGTGGACGACTCCGTCACCGCCGTAATTCGTACGGAAGGTCCGGTTATCAGCCTCACCGGCGCTTGGGCACAGAATATTTTTGTCAGCGAAACCTATATCGACTTCATGGGTGATAAAGCGGGGGTTCGCTTAAACTACTGCGGAGATTTTGCTTATTTCCATATTAAAGACAAGGACCTGGTCACAACCGAACCCGACTTTGAACCTAACGATTTTTACAAAGCCGAAGTTGATTCATTTGTTGATTGCATACTCACCGGCAAAAAGAATCAAGCCAACATTGACTATGCGATTGAAACTTCAAAAATCATGCAGGCCATTTATGATTCTTCGGACAGCGGCAGAGAAGTTGTAATTGACGCTTAATCCAAAAAGTTTTGAAGCCCCGCCGTTTTGAGAGGCGGGGCTTCTTTTTTTGCTTGATTGACCGTTTTACGGTATCGGGGCTGCAGCAAAATACAGCCGCAGCCCCGCTTTAGGGTTTTTGTATGTTGTTTTTTGAGTTTAGACCGTTACGTTGAAAGATGTTTTTGCGTCAAACTTACCGAAGGAATCATCGCTCTTAACCAATACATAAATGGTGTAAGTCAGACCCGCTTTTCTCGGCGTCCATACGCAGTTGGGATTGGGGGAGTAGTCCCTCAGTGTCATCTCCCTCATGTGCTCATCATAAACATAGAACTTGTACAGCAGGTCTGCTCCGTTGGTTGCCGTTGCATTGGCTCGGATTGTTACCGGCTTCTTCGCCGCGGCATTTGCACTCACATAGCCGCTGTTGACTGTAATCGCGGTTACATTCGCTTTCGATTCAGTTGACGATGTTACCTCAACCAATATGTTCTTCTTCGCCTCATAAGAACCCGCATCGTCACCCTTAACCCTGACTTCAATGTGGTAACTGCCTACACGGCCCGGTGTCCAGTTCAGGGTGGCGTTTGTACTCCAATCCTGTATCAATACAGTACCTGTAGCATCATAGCGCCAGAAAGAGTATTGAGCAGTACCCGTTACTCCCTGTGACTGCGCCGTAATCTGAATCGGAGTGCCTTTTGCGACACTGCCCTGAGGGCCGCTAAGGGTAACACTGACCGTTCCGCTTCCCGTCCTCGGGATTACAAGAGTCTTTATCATGCCGTCATCATAGCTGACTTCATCGTCATAATAAGCATTCTCAGTGCCGATAAGACCCGTCCTGTTTACAAAACCTGCCAGGTGATATATTCCGGGAGCATCGTAAGC
>DCTF01000032.1:0-232 GCA_002329225.1 Ruminococcaceae bacterium UBA1447 | reverse complement strand
AGCCGCCGCATAAAGTTCAAACTCTACAAGCATCTCATCCGTCGTGATGCCGTTTGTGGCTGATAATTTAATCAGATAAATTCCCGGCTGAAGGGCGGAAATATCCCAGTTAAATTCGTTACCGTTAACAGGTTGACCTAAAGAGGTTGGCGTTACTCCGTTGACAACCTCGGCGGAGTAAACCAGGTTCGCGACATCGTTGCCGACTACCTCAATGTTTATACTTGCGTTG
>DCTF01000169.1 GCA_002329225.1 Ruminococcaceae bacterium UBA1447 | reverse complement strand
CGTCTTTGAAGTTTTCAGCCGCTTTTTCCGCCTCTGAAAACAGACTGCTCAGACGGCGGCCCGCATAGACTCCTCCGGAACCGCTGACCCTGGGCAACTTGTCAACCTCGTTTCGCACATCTTGGGAAACAGCCGTAGGGTTAACATCCATCAACTCCAAAAGCCGGGGGATAAGCCCGTCCTGTTGGTACAGGAGGGCAAAATGCAGGANNTCGGGTTCCAATTGCTGGTGCCCTTCATCGGCGGCAAGGGTCTGCGCCTGCATAATCGCAGTTTGTGCATTTTGTGTGTATCTGTCAAAATTCATTAAAACCACCTCCGGAATAAAACCCTTAATAATTTCCGCTTATCTTACGAACCGTTTTAAAATAAACTACTCAGTCGTTGACGGAAAACCCGGCAAAATAATCTTCAATCTCCGCTCTTGATGCCTCAGCGCTGCCCTGGAGCATAACGGCTGAACCGCCGCCCCTGCCTTTTAGGGCTTCATTTATCTCTTTTGCTCTTTTTCGCAAGTCCGGAGTCCGACTGCCTATTACATAGCGATAGCCCTCTATGTCGTTACCGGTAAAGGCGGCAAAAACTCCGCTTCGCCCTTCAATACCGGCGGTGACAAGTTTGCGCAAATCCGCAACGTCAAGGAATAAATCGAACACACAGATATTACCGTCAGTATCTTTAAGGGAGTCCAGAATTATCTGCCCCAGATAACGTTTTGCCTCGACAACTTTTCGCTCCTGTTCGGCAAGCTCTTCCTTAACTCTTGTTACAGCCGAAGCAATCTCATTGGGCTTTGCGGAAAGCAGTTCCGACACCGCCGCAACATTATCAATCTTTTTGCTGTAATCCTCCAAAGCGTCAAAGCCGCAGAGCATACTTACCCTGACGCCGCCTTTGTACCTGATGCTGTTAAGGAGTTTTATTATCCCCACCTGCCCGGTGGAATTCACATGGGAAGCGCAGCAGGCGCAGGCATCGCAGCCTTCCACCCTGACTATGCGCACATCCCCGGTCAAGTCGATTTTGCTGCGGTAATCCAGTTTTTTCAACTCTTCGGCTGAAGGGTAACTTACGGTAACTTTCGCATTTTGTATGACGACTTTATTGGCAAGATACTCGATTTTTCTCAAGTCTTCCGGAGTGATATAACTGTCAAAATCCATGGTGACCGCTTCGGAGCCCATGTGAAAACCCACATTATTGTACCCGTAAAGGTTATGAACCACACCGGAAACTATATGTTCCCCCGTATGATTTTGCATACGGCGAAAACGCTTTTCCCAATCAATCCGTCCTCTGACTTTTGTGCCGGGAGCTATGCATTCCCGAGTAAAATGGGCTATCCCCGAATGGGTTTNNTAGGCTGGCCTCCTCCCTCGGGGAAAAAGGCTGTCCTGTCCAGATACACCTCATAAAGGCCGTCCTTTTCTTCACAGGCCAAAACAAGGGCATCAAAATCTGCGGCGTAGCAGTCCAAATCATAAAGTTTTTCGGTAATATACATCTATTTACCTGCCCTGCTAATGTCCTCAACAACCTTTTTAATCTCATCATCGCTCCAGTCGGGGTTTACGCCGACATAGACGGTGCGGGAGAGAATGTCCAGAGTTTTCGGGCACATATCTTCGGAATAATTATGGTTTAAATCTTTATTCGCTTCCATTTTAAACGGGTCCATCAGAGGATGGAAAGCGCCTCGTTTTTGCAGCACGGGGGTCCAGCGGGTATAAACATGTTTGCCCGTATCAATAGGCAGGGTTCCGTTTATGCCCGGAGCGGCGGCAAACTTTCTCGCCTCTTCCTCACTGTCAAAAGCAAAGGCCAGAGTTGTGCCGCAATCCCCCTGAATATCGCGGGAGGGTATAAAGCGGAAGTCGTTTTTAACCGCTTCCATAACGATTGCCTTGTTTTTGCGAAGATCAAATAGGATATCATCAAGTTTTTTAAGCTGCCGGCGTAATATGGCCGCCGCAATCTCGTTTGTTCTGTATTCCGCCCCGCAAAACTGCGGTTCGCTTATCTCTTTAAGCTGGTCGCCGAAATAGGCTATGGCGCTGCTGTCATGGTAGATAAAGGCCCGCTCATATACGGTTCTGTCATTTGTAAGCAGGNNGCCTTCCCCCGCACTGACTATTTTATACTGATTAAAGCTCAGGGCGCCTACATTGCCGATAGTCCCCAGCCTTATCCCTTTATAACTGCCGCCGTCCGCCTGACAGGCGTCCTCTATAACTTTAAGCCCGTGCTCTTTTGCAATTGAGATTATGGCGTCCATATTGCAGGGGAAGCCTTGAATGTGAACCGGCATTACGGCCTTTGTGCAGGGGCTTATCTTTGCTTTAATATCCTCCGGATCTATGGTACAGCTCTCGTCCACTTCCGCAATAACGGGTATGGCTCCTGCGGCAATAACCGCAATTGCGGAGGCTATATAGGTGTAGGCGGGGATAATAACTTCATCCCCGGGGCCTATTCCGCAGCCGATTAAGCCGGAAATGAGAGCGGCCTTGCCGGAGGTCATAAGAATGGCATTTCTGCAGTTAAAAATCTCCCTCAATTCCTGCT
>DCTF01000040.1:3111-6515 GCA_002329225.1 Ruminococcaceae bacterium UBA1447 | reverse complement strand
TGTTGGCGGCTGTAAACGGGAATTCCACTTTAAGCAGACTCCTGTAAGAGCACCAGTCAACCTCGTTATAAACATCCACTCTGTCCCCCTGAGTATCAAGGGATATCACCTGCTTAAATGTTGAATCGGCGGCACGGCGCACTACTTCAACCGCCACCCGTGCGGGGCCGTTTTCCAAAATCTTAAATTCGGGGTTTGCCGCAAATTCACGGGGGGCTGCGCTTACCTCTTTGTAGGTCAGTTCCCAGGCGGGGTAAGTTCCCGCACCGTCATAGTCGTGCAGAGCAAGGCGTATGGGANNGCAGTTCCCTGCCGAGGTTTTTATCAAAAATCTGCTCTATATCCCCGTTGTCATTCAGGGTAACAATATATTTTTCATTTTCAAGGCTTTGCGTTGTTACTTTCAGCCCGGTTTCAATTTTGCAGGGCCCGGTGTCCTCCCGTACATCGTAAACGGCGGAACCCACGGAGGGCACACGGGCAAGGAAGGTTATACACCCGCCCTTTTCTTCCGTCTCTTCCCTTTGCGCCGGAACTTCCTCCCCTTTGGAGTTATAAACCCTGACACGGGCGCCGGGAGTAAGTTCAGGTAAAACCGCCTGAACCGCAGCGGCCCTTTTGCCCGGGCTTTGAACGGGGTTATTCACCGCCAATGCGGTACCTTTAACAAAGGAGGTGTCCATAGCGGAAGCCGTCAAAGCCATGGAACGGCGATATTCTTCGGCAAATTGGTTGAGCGACAAAATATAATCGTTCCAGTTGCGTTTACAGCAAACTTCCGAAGAGGTGCCGGTAATATCATCATGGAATTGGTGAGCGACAATGCGCTTCCAAGCCGTATCCAGGGTCTGAGCCGGATAGCCGGACTTTGTTAAAACCGTGGCGGTACAGGCCGCCCGCTCCGCAGCGTCCCCTAAAAGTTCTCCTCTGCGGTTTAAGCGTTTGCCGACAGTTCGGGAGGTGTAGCAGCCTACCCCGTGGTCGGTCATCACCAACTCGTTTGCCCAGACCGGCAGGCGAGCCTTTTGTTCAACGGTTAAAAGAGAATCCATATCCCTGAAAAGCTGATCGGTATGGGCGGGTATCACATCAACCTTATGGGAAGAATTCACCCTTGCCTCACCGAGAACGGCTTTAACGGATTTTTCACGAGGTGNNCCGCCGCCCCTGTCCCCTATGCCGTGGAGTACCATGGTAAAGGGCAGGTCATATTTTTTTATATTTGCCCTCAGCCGACGGGCAACGGAGCCTTTTTTGCGCACCTTGGTTAAACTGCGGTTATAGTCCCCCACATCCGGTGCGGCATAAACTCCTGCCCCGTCAGGCCCCCGCCACACGCCCAAGTCAAAGGGCACGCCGTAGGCCCCGCTCCACACAAGTTTTTGTGTAATAAAACCTTTGAGGTTGGAGTGAGCCGTTATCGAAGGCAAAGCCCAGCCGAAACCGAAGCAGTCCGGCAGGTAAATATCCTCACTGCGGCAATCAAATTTATCTTTAAAATAATCTGTTCCGTAAAGTATGTTGCGGAAAAGGGCTTCCGGCGAGGGAATGTTCACATCCCCGTTTTCATAGGCGCTCCCCGCCGCATGCCAGCGGCCGGCGGCTATGTATTCCTTCAGCTTTTCAAACAGTTCCGGGTAGTACTCTTCCATCAGTTCATAACGGTAAGCGCCCTCAAAGCTGAAAACATAATCCGGATACTTTTCCAGCAATTCAAAGTTTTCGGTTAAAGTTTTGGGCAGATAGTCCTGCAGAGTCGTTTCCAGCTCCCAACTCCAGGATGTGTCCAGATGCGTGGTTGCCACCGCATAGATACGGGGTTTTACGGGTTCGGGCATGGTTCCTCCTTTTAAACACGGGGAAGCGGACGTATATTTACGCCCGATAAGCTTATCCGTTGCCGACTGCAGGTATAAATCAAAAGGGCGAATTTATTCCCCCAAACGCCTCGGTTTTTTTATAAGCCTCGCCTTTTGCAGAGCCAATATCAGTATGGGTATAAGCACCAACTGAATGGCTATTCCCGGCCAGGCTCTGACAAACATCGCCGTCATCCACACTTTTAGTGAATAACCCTCCACCTTGAAAACCAGGGCGCTGAGCAAGCCGTAAACCACACGGCCGCTGAGCATCGCCCCGATGAGGGAAAGATAAATATCCAGAGGCCTGATGTTTGTTTTTATCAAAGTGTAAAGCGCACCCGCCACAAGGCCGTAAACAGCAAGTTCGCACATCATTGAGGGCAAAATGGCGGCGGGGGGCATACCCGTGAGNNNAGACCGCATTCCAGACCGTATTGCATACCGCAGACAAGGCCGCAAACCAAAACGGGGATATGCATGGGCAAAAATATTCTGCCTCCGTCAGGCAGAGAGTGGAAGATAATCGGTAAAACAACCCCTACCGCTATACAAAGGGCGGTAATTGCCATTTTTAATGTCTTCTGACGCATTTTAATTCTCCTTTTCAACAGTNNATAAAAGCGTTTGGCCGACTTGTTTTCCCGTTCCGCTCTTTTAAAGTTACAGCGGCAACGTATTGCAAAATAAATCCCCTGCGGGAGCATTTAACCGTCGGTTTGTAATTGACAAATTGCAGCCGATACAATAATATTATTACACCCTTTGCAGAGTTTTAAAACGCCTCCGAATCCGACAGGCGCTGAAACATTCGGCTTAAATTTACCGGTCAAAAAAATATATTGAAAGAGGTGCAGGCGTAGCTTTAATGCGGAATGACCGGCAACCGCAAAAGTACGCAAGATAATATGAAAGTAACGGTTTATACAACGAACAGCTGCCCGAACTGCGTTGCCGCAAAAGAGTTCCTTAAAGCAAATTCGGTGGAGTTTACCGAAAAAAATGTGGAGCAGGACAGGCAGGCCGCCAAAGAGATGATTATCCGTTCCGGCCAGAGAACCGTCCCCGTCATTGACATAGACGGCACCATAGTGCGGGGCTTTGACCAGGATAAACTTGAAGAACTCCTCGGCCTTTAAGCCGCCCATTCAACACAAAGGAAGATTATATGGAAAAACCGATTTTTGAACCCCGGCTGCTCATTTTGGGCGGAGGCCCCGCAGGGCTGACGGCGGCAATCTATGCCGCCAGGGCAAACCTGGATGTGACTCTGCTTGAAACGGTACTCCCCGGGGGGCAGATGAGGGACACAAACGCCATAGAAAACTATCCCGGCTTTAAGAGCATTGACGGGCCGGATTTGTCCGCCCTCATGGCGGAACAGGCCAAGGAGCTGGGCGCTGAAGTTATCAATTTCAGCCGGATTTCGGGGCTTTCCCTCGAAACCGGCAATATGTTTGCAGAAACCAAAAAGGCGGTTTATAAACCGGCGGCAATTATTATAGCCACGGGAGCCGCCCCTAAGCTTCTGCCCATACCGAATGA
>DCTF01000040.1:0-3102 GCA_002329225.1 Ruminococcaceae bacterium UBA1447 | reverse complement strand
ATTGCGCCACCTGTGACGGTGCAATGTACAGCGGAGCCGCAGTTGGTGTAGTGGGCGGAGGCGATGCCGCTCTGGAAGAAGCGCTGTTTTTAACCAACTATGCAACAAAGGTTGTTATCATAAGGCGTTATGACTACTTCAGAGGCGCTGCCGCCACCCTGGATAAGGTGTTGGCTAACCCCAGAATAGAGATTTTGTACAACAGGGATTTGATTGATGTAGAGGGGGAAGAAGCCCTAACTGCGGCCCTTGTTAAGAACACCGAAACCGGCGAAGAAGAGCGCATTGAGCTTTCCGCCATATTCGCCTCTATCGGCACGGAGCCGAGAACTCAACTGTTTAAGGACAGCCTGACTCTTGACGACTTCGGCTACATTGTAACCGATGAAGGTATGCGCACCTCCCTCCCCGGCGTTTTTGCCGCAGGGGATGTACGGCAAAAGGCGGTAAGGCAGATTACCACCGCCGTAGCGGACGGCACAATCGCCGCCCTGAATGCCGAAAAATATATCCGGCAAGGGATTTAGCAGGTTCATTTTCTCCTTAATGTGCAATACGTTTTTCACGGGGCGATGCGGACATCGCCCCGTCGTTTCGTTTTTTCGTGTAAATCACCCGCGGCTGACAATATTCATGCTTTAATATATTGACAAAAACAGAAATATAGGTTATATATTTATTGTAAACACAAGTATATTAATCGTAAGTATACTAATTTGTTTGCAATAAACTGTCGGGAGGATTTGTCATGTTTATCGGCAGGGAAAATGAACTCAGGGAATTGCAGGAGGCTTATGACAGCGATACTTTTCAATGCGCAGTAATATATGGACGCCGCCGCATAGGTAAAACCTATTTAATTTCACGCTTTATTGCGGATAAACCGGCAATCTTTTTTACAGCGCAAGAGGCAAACGACACAATCAATCTTACCATGTTCTCTGAAAAGGTACTGGACTTTTTCAACATGAGCGGGAGCGGAATCGCATTCAGGGATTGGAACGCCGTTTTCTCCTTTCTGGCGCAAAAGGCGCAAAATGAAAGGCTTGTGCTTGCATTCGATGAGTTCCCTTATGCGTGCAACGCAAATAAGGGGCTTCGCTCTGTTTTGCAAAATGCAATTGACCATCAGTTCAGAAACGGAAAGTTGTTCTTAATCCTCTGCGGCAGCCATGTCTCATTTATGGAAAGAGAAGTATTAGGCACAAAAAGCCCGCTGTTTGGCCGCCGTACAATGCAGTTGCGCTTAACCGGTTTTGATTATTACGACTCCGCCTTAATGCTGAACGAATTTTCCTATGAGGACAAAGTCGGATTTTTTGCCTGCATTGGCGGAACACCCCATTACCTTGCACAAATAAACCCGAAGCTGTCCTTCGCCGACAATATAAAACGGCTTTACTTTCGCAGTTCCGGTTATCTGTACAGCGAACCTTTTATGCTTTTACAGCAGGAGATGCGGGAACCTGCAACTTATAATTCGATCATCGCATCAATAGCATCGGGGGCAACCCGCTTAAATGACATTGTTTTAAAAACCGGCGAAGAAAGAATGAAGATATCAAAATACATCAGAGTGTTAATCGATATGAAAATAATCGACCGCACCTTACCCTTTGGTGAAGAACCCGGTAAAAGCCGAAAAGGCGTTTACCGGATTACGGATAATTGTTATCGATTCTGGTACCGCTTTGTTTTCGGAAATCAAGCGGAAATTGATTCCGGAATCGGAGCCGCATTGGCGGATAAAACGGTTTTCGGCGAAGCATTGGCAAGTTTCATCGGTAAACCCGCATTCGAACAGATTTGCCTGCAGTACCTTATGCGCCTTAACAAAGAACAAAAACTGCCGTTTCTTGCCACTTCTTTCGGAAAGTGGTGGGGTACCGACAACCAAAAACGGGAAGAAACCGATATTGATATTGTTGTGGGCGATAAAACCGGAAAAAAAGCAATTTTAGGCGAATGCAAATGGCGTAAGGAAAAAGTATCAAAGGCGGATATTGAAAACTTTATGAAAAAAGATTATTTGCTCCCGAATTTTACAAACAGGTATTATCTGTTCTTTTCAAAAAGCGGCTACAATCAAGGGGCAAAAGAGTTGGCAAAAAATTACGACAGGCTATTGTTATTAGAGTTAAAGGACCTGTTCGACATATCCAATCCTTTTGAAAAAATCACATAACCGGTACCGGTTTACATACCTGATTATCACGGGACGATGCGTGGTTTTTCGGGACGATGTAGGCATCGTCCCCTACGGGGTATGCGTAATTTTTTGCCCTATTCTGCTCGGCAAGCTGCAACTTCCGGTAAGAGTTTATATGAGCAAAACAAATAACCGTTTTTTGCCTGTCATGTAGGGTACAATGTCTACATCGCCCCGCTTTTAAAAATATCGCTCGTATTCCCGCAACCTTCCCGCAAACTTTTGTTATTTTCCCCGCGGGTATTGTTGCACCCTTTTGTGTTTTATGGTATTATACATCCGTTAATTTTACAAACGGCAACGGTTCACCCTCTGCCGGAAGGAGCAGTTTATGGAAAATATTCTTGTAGCACAGCCCAGAGATGCTAAAGCTAAGGGCAAACAACTCAGACGAAACGGCCTTATTCCCGCCGTATTGTTCGGCAAACATATGGAAGAATCCCTTCTTGTTCAGATTGAAAAACCCCGTTTGGATCAATTTTTGGTAGACAACAAGGTGGGTGCGACACTGACACTTAAAGTGGGCAAGAAGGAATATCCGGCCCTTGTTAAAGACATAACCTACACTCCCCTTCTCAGGGATGTGGAGCATTTGAGCCTGCAGGCCCTCACCGCCGGTGAGAAAGTCACCAGTGAGTTCCACATTCACCTGCACAACCGCGCCAAGGTTGACGGCATTGTTCAGCAGCAACTGAGCATGGTCGCTTACAGAGCACTGCCCAGGCACCTGTTTGACACCGTCGATGTGGAACTTGAAGGCAAGGTCCCCGGCGACAGTGCGGTTCTTGGCGATTTGGACTTTGTAAACAACCCCGATATTGAAATCCTCACCCCGCTGGACACCCCCGTGTACTCCATTGCTCACCCCAAACTTGCGGTCGAAGAAGAGGAAG
>DCTF01000176.1 GCA_002329225.1 Ruminococcaceae bacterium UBA1447 | reverse complement strand
GTAGAAAGGGTATTCCCTTTGAGGGAAAGCCTTTAGAATGACTCTGATAAGGCTGTCCGCCAAACCGCCCACCGATTCAACAAGAAGTTTTTTAAGCACGAAGACCAAATCTTCCTGACTGTTGACAGGGGTTATTACCTTCAGAGGGGTAATAATATTCTCAATGGTATTTTTAAGGCGGGTTCTGCCGGAATAACGCCTTGCCAAGTCGTCGGCAACCGTCTTTGTCCCTTCGCTTTGCTTTGCGGCACCGGCAGCCGAGTATTTTACGGACTCTTCAAGAGTTTGCGCAATAGCCGGATTGGCACCGGCGCTCGTTTTATCCTCAGCAGAGGTGCTCGCAGCGGCCCCGCTTTTTTCCGCTTCAACAAGGGAAGAAGGCAGTGCAACACCCGTCACTGTAATCACCAGACACAAGGCAAGGGCCAAGCTGAGCAAACGTTTTGCGTTTTTCATAATTTTCCTCCATTCCAACCGGAAATTGAGTTATATTGAGTATACAACAGCGGAATTATTTTTTCAATCAGCAGAGCGGGATTTGTTCCCCCCGTTTTTAAATAATTGATCTTACCCTTTGCAAGTAAAAAGGAAGAAAACAAAAAAAATCACCCCGCTTTTGGCAGGGTGCAAAATTTCAGGATAATATTATTTTATAAATCGCATCCACCAACTTATCGGGAATCAGTTCCAGAGTTCCGATGAGCCTGCTGTTTTTTACCCGATAGTTGTGTTTGGGCTTGTCGTCTTCCACAGCCTTTATAACAGCCTTTACGAGGTGTTCCAGGTCGTTGGCATGCTTCAATTCAAAGTCCATAAGGGGTTTCAGTTTTGTAAGAGCATGTTTATAAAACTCGGTATTTTCGAACATTCTGTCAAAGCTCGCAGTGGCAGCCGCATGCATGTTTGTTTNNCGGGGATGCCGAAACAAAGCAGTTCACGGCGCAGAGAGTCGTTGTAGGCCTCCACTGCGTATTTGGTGAGTGTGTAAGGGCCGTTGAAGGGCTGAGGTTTCATCCAACCGCATTCCGAACTGCAGTTTACAATGCGCCCTTTACCTTTTTTGACCAAGTCAAAAAAAGCCTTGTTTATGCGCACCATACCCATAACATTGATTTTTAGCATTTTTTCCACAAGAGCCGGGCTGTCCCCCTCAATGAGGGAGGACATGGCGTGTATGCCGGCGAAGTTGATAACCGCCTGAAGGGAGTCAGTAGTTTCTTCCACCTTGGCTCTGGCTTGTTCAACACTCTCTTCATCGGTAATATCAACTTTAAGAGGAATTATGTTTTTATTCTTACCCATTTCCGCTAAGGCCTTCTCATTAATGTCGGCTACGAACACCGTCCAGTCCCGTTCCGCCATGGCAATGGCACAGGCGCTGCCTAAGCCACCTGCCGCTCCGGTAAAAACAGCGTACTTCATAAATAATTCCTCCTGTTTGAATTCCATTGTATTGCGTTCGGCACAACTTTACTTAATGGGGGATATGGTGAACTCAAAGCTGTGTTTTTTGCCGCTTTTAAGTTTATAAGGTTTATGTAAAACCGTATTGCCGGGCAGGTCGCCCCCAACACCCCGTTGGGCGGCATCTAAATTAAGGGTGATAAAACCGTCCTGTTCCAATTCAAAAAGATGCTCGGCTTTTTCAAGTTTTTCCTGTGAATAGTAACCGGCACTGAACCCGAAAGGCCTGCCTCCGAGAGCCGTAAAGCGAAGTCCGCCGCCGTCCTCGTCGGTGAGGGAGAGCATACGGGTGTCCGTGCGGTTGCCGTTTTCCTGCGGGCGCATATAACGGTGCTCAAGCTGACTGACCCGCATGAAGTGGAGTGCCAATTTAGCCCCGGTTTTTCTGTCGCAATAAGACTCATGGGGGCCTCTGCCGTACCATTCGGCGTTGAGCAAAGCGGCATCAATACCCACCCTAAGCCCGATTCTGAGCATGGGCAAAGCCAGACCTGCGGCGGTATGTTTTACAGTAATGCTTCCGCAAGGGGAGAAACGATAAACGGTACATACACTTCGGGTAAAGGGTGTAAACCATTTTACCCGAACCTCGGCGCCGCCGTCGGAAAGTTCTTTGGTTTTTATACTCACGGGGCGGACTTTACGGGAGGCAATATCCCAACAATAAAGAGGATTGAGGCGTACAAGTTTCGGCGCAAAGTTAAAGTAACCACGGTCGTTGTCAATAAGAGGTCTGAAAAAGTTCGGTTTCAGGGGTTGGGAGGGCGACAGCATTTCTCTGCCGCTGAACGTCAGCGAAACAAGGGAGCCTTTACGGATAACGGCTGCAAAGTTTTCCGACTCCAGGTGTACAACACCCTTGTTTTTGGAAAGGGATACTTTGCCTGCGGGCGGGACCGCCTTTTCTTTACTCGTCCCGGCTAAAAGGAACTGCTCAAAGCATTGTTCATAGCCCGCCTCCGCCCAGGGGCTGTCTTTTTTAGTCACAAAGGAAAGGGTTAAAACCGCTTCCCCCGCCGGGAGAGAGCCAAGATCATAAAGGAGGGTAAACCCCTTTGAAGACAGAGGTTCAACATCCAGATTTTCCACACTGCCCTTTTGAATGACTTTGCCGTCAACGCTCAAGTCCCAATCAAGTCGCCAGTCGTCCAAAGTCACAAACAGATTTTTGTTTTTAATTAATACGGCGCCCTCTGCCGGATCAATCAGTTCCGCTCCGATGTTGGCGTAAACTTTTTTTACTTCGTAATATGAAGGATGCGGTTCCCTGTCGGCGCCGATTATACCGTTGGCGCAAAAATAATAACTTGTGCGGCCCTCGTTAAAATCCCCGCCGTAAAGCCATTTTTCCTGACCGTTTTCTTCCACACGGATGGACTGGTCCACATAGTCCCAGATATAACCTCCGCACATATGCTCGTATTTTTCAAAGTCATCCACATACTCTTTGAAGTTGCCCAAGCTGTTTTCCATAGCGTGAGAAAACTCGCAGTACATAACGGGCTTTGTTTTATAATTAATTGCGGGAACCGCTTTATTGTCCGCCGCAAGGGCGTTGGCAACAATATCGAACAGACTTTCTTTTATCGCCTGCTGCTTGCGAAGTTTTTTAACAACACCCTGCAACGGGTACATTCTGCTGATAAAGTCGGATTTGGTCAGGTCGGCATCCCCCTCATAATGAATGGGGCGGGTGTCGTCCAGAGCAAGGGCTGCATTGCGCATATGGGTAAAGTTTTTCCCGTCCCCCGCCTCGTTACCCAAAGACCAGAAGCAGACGCTGGCATGGCCCCTGTCCCTCAGAACCATTCTTTCCATTCTGTCCACTACGGCATTCTTCCAAAGAGGATTGTCACCGGGCACATTTTTGCGGCGGACGCCGTGAGTTTCCACATCGCACTCATCCATTACATAAAAGCCAAGTTCATCGCATAATTCATAAAAAAGCAGGTCGTCGGGGTAATGGCTGGNNCCGTTTCATCAGATAAAGGTCTTGATAATATCTCTCCCTGGGTACGGCCCAACCGTGGTCCGGGTCAAAGTCATGGCGGTTGACGCCTTTTATTATCACCCGGCGGCCGTTTATCATTAGCACATTGCCCTTAATTTCCACCGACTTAAAGCCTATCCGAACATACTTACAGGATTTTATCTCATCCCCCTGTTTCAGTGTAAGTCCGAGTCCGTAAAGGTTCGGCACCTCCGCCGACCACTGACGGACATTTTCTTCCCTGTGAGTAAGGTTCACGGTATTGATGCCCGGGGCGGCGACAACACTTTGGGCAGCGATAATTTTTTCTACCCCGTTATCATAAAGGCGGATTTCCAGAGAAACCGGCAAAGAAGACTCCGTATCGTTTTGCAAGGCGACTTCGAGGTTCAGCAACCCGTCTTTATACTCTTCGTCCAGCGTTGCCCTGGGATAAAAATCTCTGATTGATACTTTATCTTCGGCATAAAGATAGACCTCCCTGTATATGCCGGAAAGGAACCACATATCCTGATCTTCCAGATAAGTGCCGTCAGTGTAGCGAAACACCTCCGCAGTGATTTGATTTTCCCCGCTTTTAAGGTATTTCGTTACCCTGAATTCCGCAGGGGTCATGGAGCCTTGGGAGTAGCCGACTTTTTCACCGTTTAGATAGACAAAGAAACCCGCCTTCACGGCGCCGAAGTGGAGGAATACCTCTTTGCCCGTCCAACCTTTGGGGAGGGTAAAGGTTCTTCTGTAGACACCCAACTCGTTAAGCTTTTGGTCTATCCGGGGTATCTTGCTTTTTTTGACGTTCAAAGCGGAGGGATAGGAGTTGCAAAGATAGACGGGCTTGCCATACCCCTGCAATTGCCACAGTGAGGGCACGGGAGTCTTTTCCCACCCGCTGTCGTCAAAGTCCGCACGTATATAATCCCGCTCAAAAGAGCTGAGATCTTCCTGCCAGAAAAAGCGCCAATTACCGTTGAGAGACATTTTATAGGGACTTTCCTCCCGGGCGGCAGCCTGCTCCGGGCTGTCGTAGGGTAGGGCGACAATATGCCCGTCCTCTTTATTTTCGCCTATCATAAGAGGGTCTTCCCAATACTCGGGACGTTTTTTCATTTTGACTTTCTCCTTAAACAAACCTAATTGTTTTTATATTAATTGCGGCTGACAATCCGCCAAATTGAGTATAACATAAAACAAAAATGATTGCACCGAAAAAGAGCAAAAAGGGCGAACTGTTACCGAGTCCGCCCTTTTTTACTGATTATACTATTGTTTTTTGCCCTGAACGGAAAAACTCAGCCGGCTTTTTGAAAAACCATCAGTTGATTGCCGTCCCCGTCAAACAGAGTTAAGTTCTCACCGTCCAAAACATACTTTCTTGTTTGGTCAAGCAGCCTCATGTATGTATCTTCCGCCCTCATAGCCTCAGGTTCGCCCGCCATCGCCGTCAAATGGATATGGGAAAAAGTCAGTTTTTCATCACCGGNNGTCCGTTAAAGCTGCCTTTTTGAAATTCGAGGCTTATGGAGAATCCCGAGGGGTCAACTGAACTTTCGGACCAGGAGGCCAACTCCCATTTAGTACCTGAAAGAGGAGAGGGAAAAAGCACGCTTGACAACATGGTAAAAATCAAAAGTATTATAGAGATAAGTTTTTTCATAGTAAATATCCTTTCATTTTCGGAATAAATTTTTAATAGATTTTTATAGATTCAGTTTGCTTTAATCTTAATAGTAATAACTTTCCGTGGGTAGCGGAAGCTCCGCTTCGCCAAGTATCTTACCGCTTTCAATATCAAAAGCGGTGAGCGCTCCGGCGGATATTGTGTAAATGGTATCACCCACGTAGGTGCCCCTTATTATACCGCCGTGATTGCTTGTCCTGGTTGCGATTGCCGGGCTTTCCCTGTAGCCCCGCACCTTCAGAATTTTGCCGTCACGGACGGTAAATGTTTCAAAAGAGGACACAAATCGGGTATGGGATTCCCAAACCATTTCTCCGCCGTCGGGACTTGCAACCCCGTCACTGTACATCACTTCCCCGTCGGTTTTCGCTCCGGAGCGGTAGTTAATCGTATTGTACATTGACACCGGGATGGCGAATATTCCCTTTTCCGGATAGACTAAAAAGGCTCGGTGATTGTTCATGGCCTCGGTGTAGCTGTCCCCGCTCAAAACAATCTTATCCGCTTCTTTAGGACGGGCGGGGTCACTGACATCAAACAGTGAGAGCTTAATTCCGGGCAAAGTACCTCTTTCATTTCCGTTTTGGCCTATGCCCAGCAGCAGGGTATCCGTTACCGGGTGCAGATAGCTGGAAAAACCCGGAATTTTAAGTTCTCCTACAACTTTAGGCGCCGCCGGATCTTTCAAGTCCAGAACAAATAGAGGATCCGTCTGCTCGAAAGTAATCACATAACCGGTATCCCCCATAAAGCGCACACCGAAAATCCGCTCGCCGGGCGCAATGTTCTGGACTTTTCCGACAACTTTAAGATTCTTGTCCAAAACAAAAACATTGCTGCTGCTTTTTTGCCAGTCCCCGGAGGTGGTGGCGATTCTGAAATAACCCTTGTATTCGTCCATGGAAAACTGGTTGAGTATAATCCCCGGCACCTTGCCGGAGGTCTTGTATTCCACCTTGCCGCCTATGGCAAAATGAAAGATTTCAGTACTTGCAACCGGTGAACCCGCTTGGATTACAATATCCGCTCCCCAGTCCCTTGCCGGAGCCTCGCCGGAATAAACCGTGCGGGCGGCAAACAGAGAGTCAGCCGTGCAGTAGGCTTCCGAACCCGCACCGAGAACGGCCTTTTTACGAATCGGAGCATCAAGGTCGGCCAAATCCGCCGAGCAGACAATCAAGTAGTTCGGTTCAGGTTCTTTTACCACATTAATTTCATCAGCCGGAATTTTCGCTTCTTTTCCGTCTTGAGAAACTTCAGGTATGCAGCTCTTTTCCAACCCGTAGGTATCATAAATATCCACCGAGTAGGTGCTGAGAATATAGACTTCCGACCCTACAAGCCTTGCAGTGATGAATTCCCCGTCCTGAGTGATTCTTTTCACCTGTTTCGGGGCGGTTATATCGCTTAAATCATAAACGGTACAAACGGTGCGTACAGAGTTGCTGTAATACCAGCACAAAGAGTCACAAGTAACGGTTTCTTCAATATCGGATTCCGAACCCTCAGCGGCTCCGTTATCCGATGCGGGAGAAACGGGCTCCTCGGCAGGGACAGTCTCCCCGGCGGGTTCCTCACGGGGTTTTTCATCGTATTTGGAATAGGTTCTTTCATATCCCAAAACCACAAGCAGATTGTCTTTGACCAAAAGGCTTTCAGCGCTTTCCCGCCTGCCCTGGGTATTGTCGTACTTGAGGGTGGATACAAGCTTTACATTTTCGGGAGGGAGAAGACTTAAAATACGCACTTCCCCGCCGGAAACGGTATAGAGGTATCTGCCGTCGTTTTTCATAACATCCGGCTCATCTATGCCTTTTACCTGCACATTGGTCTGACCGTAACTTTCCCCGGTACGGTTGTAAGACAGGGCATCGTTTTGCCCGGCGGTACTTTCAGGCGTACCTCCGTCAGCCGATTTGACATTCATCGGCCATGTTAAGCTGAAATTAAGGTCATAGCAGTTATCGTAGCGCTTTTGGCTCATTTGTTTGAACAGTTCAATAATCTGAGCTTCGCTTTTACCGGTATCGAGCCGTGACTCCTGCTGCACATTCACACCTTTCAGGGCGTCCAGTGTTTTTTGTATTCCCTCTAAACCGCCGAACAGTCCGTAAGCGGAAAGCAGGCCCACAAAAACGGCGAAGGCCGCCGCCATGGATATAACACGCCTGTATTGCATAACCGTACGCTTTTTAGGGGTTGGAGTTTGCTGATATTTGAGCAGTTCGGTTACCTTCTCACGGGAAAGTTCTTCCGGCAAAGGGTTGTTTTTTTCGAACATTGCCAACTGTTCTTTTATTACACCGGCTATTTTTTTATCTTTCTTTTTCATTTTTTTCACCTCGCATCACTGCATCAATTCATTGCGCATCTTTTTGAGAGCTCTTGAGAGTTTAGAGCGGACGGTGCCGGCCGGTATACCCAGAATCAGAGATACCTCCCGGCTGGTGTATCCTTCTACTGCGGAGAGAAGCACTATCTGCCTTTCCTGTGCATCCAGGCAGTCAAAGGCCTCTTTCATGTCGCATGTGGTTTCAACTTCCGTCTCGGGGGCTCCGGGCAGTTTAATGTAACCCTCATCAAGGGAAAGGGTGTTTCTCTCCCGCACCAACTCGGCGATGTGCTTGTTGCAGACATTGGAGAGAATTTTAAACAGCCAGGCCTTGAAAGCCTCCGGTGAACGCAGGGAGCCGATTTGAGAAAATGCGGCGCAAACGGCATCCTGCACAGCGTCCTGTGCCTGCCGGCGGGAACGCAAGATATAGCAGGCATAACGATAGAGATCGTTTGCATAAATCTCATAGAGTTCCCCAAAAGCTTCGGCATCTCCCGAACATGCTTTTTTGACTAAAAGGTTCCTGTCCAAGTTCATATCGCCCTCTTTTCCGCCCTCACCGTATTAGTGTGTATTTCAGAGCAAAGTGTTGCAAGGCTTTTAATATTTTTTTATTTTGTTCAGTCGTGCTATAATAACCATGAACATTATACTCCATTAAGGGGGAGAAATAAATGAAAAAAGCAGTTGCCGTCCTTTCGGTTTTCCTTTCGGTTATTTTGCTCAGCGCCTGTCTGCCGAATACGAATAATACAACCGACACGGAAAGTGAGGTTACCTCACTCACCGAGACAACAGTCCCTCAATCAACGACTGCCGCACCAACGGATGCCGTCGCTACCGCCGCTACAACTGCTGCGCCTACAACCNNACCGCCAAGACGGAATCCGGAACAAAAAACGAGTATAAGATTATTACGGGCGCCATCGGCGGCAATACCTTTACCGGTTTTGCGCCCCTGCCGGAGCGCCGCCTCAATGTGACGGACCCGGACAACACCAGAGGTCTTTCAACAAAGGCCAACGGCTACGGTTTCGGGGTCGGCAAAAACGGGGTGCCCCCGGCACAATCTTTAAATAATCAAAAAATATTCAACAAATATGATGCCTTGGCAATTGAAGTAAACCCGGCAGGTAAACCTTTGTACCTGACCTTTGACTGCGGTTATGAAAACGGGCTGACCGGCTCGATTCTGGACACATTAAAGGCAAAGAATGTGCCCGCCGCTTTTTTCTGCACCCTGCCCTATATTAAGCAGCAGACCGCTTTAGTTACCCGAATGATTAATGAGGGTCACATAGTGGGAAATCACTCAAACACCCATCCGGTTTTTCCTCAGATAAGCAGAACACAAATGGCAAAAGAGATAGAAGTCACCGACAATTATTTGAGAACCCGTTTCGGCTACTCCGCGCCCTATTTTCGTTTCCCTACCGGGAGTTATTCCGACTGCGCTTTGGATTTGGTGCAGTCGGTAGGCTTTAAGTCGGTATTCTGGTCTTTGGCATACCGGGACTGGGAAACGGACAAACAGCAGGGCGCCAAATATGCCTTTGACACGGTCACCTCACGCCTTCACCCGGGGGCGGTTATTCTCCTCCACGCCGTTTCTTCCGACAATGCCGCCGCCTTAGGGGATATTATTGATTGGGCAAGAAACCGGGGTTATGAATTTAAATCCCTTTAACAAATTGCGGCATAAATGAAAACGGCCGGCCCTTTTTCGGGCCGGCCTCAATTATTGTGTGATTATTTATATGATTCTTACTTTTACAACTCCGTCTATTGCGGCAATTTTTGCTTCATCCGCCTCACCGGCAATATCCGCCACGGTGTAAGCCCAGTTTTTCTTAACGGCGCTGTTAAGGGCGGTGATACCGCTTGCGGACAGGGCGGAAGTTATAGCGGTTTGTATACCTTCCCCGTCTTTGTGAATTACACAAACCCTTTTACTGAAAGTCAGCGGCAGACGGGTTGGGGGCAGGTTGACGGAATTGACAATCTCGCCCCGCTCCAGATAATCAATAAGCTGGTTGGCTCCCATAACCGCACAGTTGTCTTCACTTTCCGGCGTGGAGGCTCCCAAGTGAGGGATAGCAATAACGCCTTTGCAGCAAAGCTGTTCGTCCGTGGGGAAGTCGGTGGCATAGGCAAGGACTTTTCCGCTTTCAAGAGCCGCCAAGATATCGGAAGAATTTACCAGCTCGCCCCGGGCGAAGTTCAGGATACGAACTCCGTCTTTCATCTGCGCAACGGTTTCGGCATTTACAAGATCCCTTGTGCTGTCATTAAGAGGGGTGTGAAGGCTGATGTAATCCGCAACGGGCCAGAGTTCTTCCACATCGCTCACAAGTTTTACTTTCGGGTCAAGACTCAAAGCATTTGCTATGGAAAGATAGGGGTCATAACCTATAACATCCATACCCAGATTCACCGCAGTGTTCGCCACAAGGATACCGATGGCGCCAAGGCCTACNNGGGTTTTGCCCATGACTTCCTGACCGGTAAAAGCGGACTTGCCTTTTTCCACAAGCTTGCCTACATTGCTGCCTTCACCTTTAAGGGTTTTGCACCAGTCCAAAGCCTGAGGTACATTGCGGGAGGCAATAAGCATAGCGCAAATTACAAGTTCTTTTACCGCATTGGCGTTGGCTCCGGGGGTGTTGAAAACGCAGATTCCTTTTTCAGTACAGGCATCCACGGGGATGTTGTTGACCCCCGCACCCGCTCGGGCTATTGCCAGAAGAGATGCCGGCATCTCCATATCCAACATGGAGGCGGAGCGCACCATAACGGCGTCGGGATTTTCTATGGAATCCCCCACATTATACTTGCCGCTGTTAAAACGCCCCAGACCGACGGGGGAAATCTTATTTAAAGTCAGAATGTTAAACATAATATCAGACCTTTCATTTTTTTAGGCTTTCAGCAGTGTTAGTTGAAATACAATCAGTTAGCCGCCTCAAAAGCCTTCATAAACTCAACGAGTTTTTCGACCCCTTCGATAGGCATGGCATTGTAGATGGATGCCCTCATACCGCCCACGGAGCGGTGACCCTTGAGGTTTACAAAACCCGCTTCCGCAGCCGCTTTGACAAATTGAGCGTTCAATTCGTCCGTCGGGGCAACAAAGGTGACGTTCATCATGGAACGGTCTTTCGGATTTACGGGATTGTGGAACATCTTGCTGGAATCCAGAAAATCATAAAGTATTTTTGCCTTCATCTCGTTGCGGGCCTTAATTTCGGACAGTCCGCCTAAATTTTTAATCCACTCCAACACAAGTTTGCAGATGTAAATTGACCAACAGGGCGGTGTGTTTTTCATGGAGTCGTTTTCCGCCATAATTTTGTAGTCCATAACCGTGGGTGTATCCGGTCCGGCATTGCCTATTAAATCTTCACGTACGATAACAATCGTAAGACCTGCGGGGGCAACATTCTTCTGGGCGCCGCCGAAAATCAAACCGTATTTTGATACGTCCATGGGTTCCGACAAAAAGCAGGAAGATACGTCGGCCACCAAGGGAACACCGTTTGTGTCCGGCAACTCGGTGAAGCGGGTACCGTAAATTGTGTTATTCTGACAGATGTAAAAATAGTCCGCATCAGGTGTAAGATCCTCTTTTTTAACTTCAGGAATATAGGAGAAAGTTTTGTCTTTGGAAGAGGCTACCGCCTTAACATCGCCGTATTTTTTTGCTTCGTTATAAGCGTTGGTGGAGAATTGACCGCTTAAAACATAGTCCGCCTTACCGGAACCGTTGAGCAGGTTCATGGGGATACCGGCGAACTGCAGGGTAGCGCCACCCTGGAAGAAAATGATTTTGTAGTTGTCGGGGACACCTAATACTTCCCTGAAAAGCTCTTGCGCGCCGAAGATAATCTCTTCATACACCTTGGATCTGTGGGACATTTCCATTACGGACTGCCCGCTACCCTTGTAATCGAGCATTTCCGCCGCCGCTCTGTTGAGAACGCTTTCGGGCAGCATGGACGGCCCCGCCGAGAAATTGAAAACTCTTGCCATTTTTTTGCCTCCATTAAATATTTGGATACACGAACCGCTCACTTTTGAAACGGTAAACTTGGGTACAATTATACGGCGGTTACCCGTTTCAAGTCAATGGAATAATTTGAGTTTTATGGTGCCCGACAATGTAAAATCCTGTTAGATATCACCAATTATGCAAATTCAGTTGCTGTAAAGCGCTAAAGAATGTTCAAAATAAGCAATACAGCGCCATCTTTTAAAACAGCGCTGTGAAAAAATCATGTCTTTTGCCGGAAAAATTCTTTGCAAGTTCCTAATGCCGTGTTGAAAACAAGGCGTATAATCGGTATAATGCATTCAAGAAAACACCAAACAACAGGGGGGCTTTATATGATAAAAAGTGCAGTAGAAAAGTTCAGAATGCCGGGCAGGAAAATATTCATGGCAATAGTTTCGGTCGCAGTTCTAACGGGAATTGTTTTTACCGGTTGTTCACCGGGCAGCAATCCGATTCCGGACGCTGAGGACTATTCAACAACACAGACTCAAACCGCCACTCAACCCGTGACCGAGCCGCCTGTCATAATCAACCCCCTGACGGGCTTACCCGGTTTTAAGGCCGATGCCGTCGGCAAAAGACCTGTTGCCGTAGTGGTGGAAAATCACCCTGATGCTCGGCCTCAGTGGGGCTTTTGCTCGCCGGATATTGTAACCGAGTACCTTGTGGAAGGCGGAATATCCAGAATGGTCTGGTATTATGCCGACCCGAGGGATATTCCCAAAGTGGGCCCCATGCGCAGCGCTCGCCACGATTTTGTGGAAGTTGCCGAGGGATTTGACGCAATTTTTGTACATTGGGGCTGGAGTTTTGTGGCGGAAGACGCCATTAAAAAACGGGGTGTAAACAACCTGAACGGTTTGAACGGCAAGTACTTTTTCCGGGATAAATCCCGCAAGGTCGCCCTCGAACACACGGGTTACAGCAACGGGGAAAGCATAATAAAAGGCATTGCCGACAAAAATTACAACATGAATGTCAGGCCCGATGCCGCCGAACCGTTTAAGTTTGCGGAAAACGCCTCCACAGCCGGGGAGATTGTAAAAAAGATTAACTTTGAGTTTTCTTCCTCCTACAGGCACAATTTTGACTATAATGAAAGCGATAAGCTCTACTATAATCATATGAACGGCAAGCCCATGAAGGAGGACGGCGGTAAGCAGATGGCGGTTACAAATGTAATTCTGCTTTATCTGCCGGTAACTTCCTACAACAACACAATTCTCCGGGAGATGGACCTGACCGGCGGTGAGGGGTATTTTGCCTCCGGCGGTATGGGACGCACCATCACCTGGAAAAAAGGGAATACTCCCTCATCCCCGCTGAAACTCTATGATTCCGACGGAAGCGAATTGCGCCTGACACCCGGTAAATCTTACATCGGTTTTGTACCCTTGGCTACTAAAGCCAAGACTTCCGTTTCTTCAGGAGAATCGGTTAATTAAGTCTTGATATAACAACAAACGACGGGCAGGGAAATTCTCTGCCCGTCATTTTAGTTTGGAGTTTTTAATAATTCGTCCGGAGTTGTTGCACTTCCTGACTAATGCAAGGGTCAGCCGATATCCCCCTTGTCGTACTCGGCAATGTAATAGGGGTGGTCGGGATTGTAGACGGTAAGGTTAACGGGGTTTTCCACTATCCCGCCGGGGCGCGCCTCGCTCCCCTTGGTTTTGGTGATTGAGTCGCCGAGTTTTTCCCTGTACAGTTCATAAAGCTCAGTGAGCTCACTGACTACTTCGGGATATTCATCGTAAAGATTATTTTCTTCCCCCATATCCGCATCCAAGTCAAAGAGCAGTTTTTGTTCTTTACGCCCTTTATATAAATGGAGTTTCCATTTGCCCTTGCGCACCGCCTCAAGTCTGCCCTGAGGGGCATAGTAGACGAAGTCTTTACGGGGGGAAGGACCGCCCTTTAAAAGAGTTTGCGAAACATCAAGCCCGTCAATGGGTTTATCCCCCAAGTCTTCCCCCAACATGGCGGCAAGACTGGGCAGAATATCCATCTGAGTTATAAGTTCATCGCATGTGCCGGGCTTTATTTTGCCCTTCCAATATACCAACATCGGTATGCGCTGACCGCCCTCCCAGGTGGTCTGTTTGTTGCCCCTCAACGGGTAATTGCTCGCCCCCCGGTCTGCCCGGGAACCGTTATCCGAGGTGAATATCACCAATGTATTTTCCAACAGGCCAAGGCGTTCAAGTTCAAAAATCACCGCACCGCTCGCCCAGTCCGCCGAGGCGACACAGGCTCCGAAATCCCCGTTTTCGGACTCCCGCACAAAACGTTCCGCCGCATAATGGGGCAGGTGCACATGCATTTGGGCAAAGTACAAAAAGAAGGGATTGTCGCGGTTTGCCCGTATAAACTCAACGCATTTTTCCACATAACGTTCCGTTATCGCCCTCTGGTCAGGCTGTTCTTCAATAACCTCGTCGCCGCTCATTACGGGTAAAGGCGGAGAGTTGTCAGGGTCGTCCCTGCCCGCCATCATACCCATATCGTTACTGTAAGGTATACCGTAATAGCTGTCAAAACCGAACTTACCCGGAAAAAACTCTTTTTGGTCGCCGCAATGCCATTTGCCCACCAAGGCGGTGGCGTAACCGGCATTTTTAAACAGTTGCGGCATGGTAAACTCGTCTTGGCTCAAGCCGAGAAAGTCACCCGGGAAAAGCACCCGGTCTATACCCACCCGTGTGGGATAGCAGCCGGTAAGCAGGGCCGCTCTGGAAGGGGAGCACACGGGAGAGGCGGCATAGCAGGATGTAAAGAGCAAGCCCTCTTTTGCCAAGCGGTCGGTGTAAGGGGTTTTATTAACCTTGCTGCCGTAGGAACCCAAGTCCCCGTAGCCCAGATCGTCACAGTTTATAAGAACCACATTCGGTTTTTTGCCGTTCATTTTTCCCTCTCCTTTTTATTCCTCCGATTTGGTGTAAGTTGTTTTTCTACCGGAAACCATCAAAATAAGCATTCAAAAAATTGACAATGTAATCTTCAAATTGTTCCCGAAATCAACGGTAAAAGAGTATCACAGCGGGAAGAGACTTGTCAAACAAAACAGAGTAAAATTATATTCGCTTTTGACTTCGGGAGTTTTCCGCCTTTCGGGCTTTCTTATATGGATTTTTCGCAATCCGGATGGTATAATATTCTTGTCCGGCAATATTATAATAATCATGGTCAAAAATAAAACAATTCTTCTGTTATATTTTAAAGGAGGTCAGCTTTATGTTTTGTCCGAATTGCGGTACGCAAAGTACAGAAAGCGCATCATTCTGCGCGAACTGCGGTTTTGCTTTGGCTCCCAAAACCGCTTCAGCCCCTCAAACTGCTCCGGCACCCCAATTTATTCCGCCTCAGCCGTCTGTAATGCCCGGCACCGGCCTTGTAGGTTTTTCCCAAAGAATTAACGACCCCGCTTATACTTCTTTAAATAAGAAAAGCCAAATATGGATTTTCCTGTTTGCGGCTATCATTTCCGTTGCTTTCATTGTAGGTTTCCCCATTTACGGCAATACTTCGGGGGATATAGACTTCCCTAAATCCCTTTATTACGGCCTGGGGCTGGGCGGAATGTTCTGTGTAATAGCTATTATTACTTCTTTAAGAAAGGCTGCGGACAAAACCTGGGACGGAGTGATAGAGAATAAGAGATATTACCGTGTGGAGGATAGCGATGACGATGGCGGCTTCACTACTTGCCGGTATGTTTATGAACTGAGAATACGCAAGGACAGCGGAAAAGTTATAAAAATGGAAATACCCGGCGGGCGTAACGCCAGTATTTATGAATACTACAACGAAGGGGACAAAGTACGTCATCACAAAGGCCTGCATCTGTTTGAAAAATACGATAAATCACGGGACACCCAAATTTTATGTGTAGCCTGTACGAAACTCAACGACATCAATGCGGACAAATGTAAAAAATGTAAAACTCCTTTGCTCAACAAATAGTGCTCTAATCTTCCAAGATAATAATGCACACCGCCTCGGCATTTGCCGGGGCGGTGCGTCTTTTCAAGTTAATGTTCGGTTGTCGGTAAGGTGTCTTTTACCATTGGTCTTTATCTCTCCAGTGTGCGGGGACGGTAAAGAAAAAGTTAATCTCGTCCTTAGCAGGCATCGGAGAAAACGGACAAACTACGGTAATTCCGTGGTCTATAAGGTCATCGTACAGCCGTCTAAGGTGAATCGCCCGGAAAGGATTGGTAAAGAAAAATTCTCCGCGGAATATATTGGCTTTGTAATATTGGAAAGAAAGGCGTGCGACTTCCACATTAAAGCGCTGAGCTTCGGTAAGTTCCGCAGCCTCCGCCTGATCCCAAAGGTCATCCATGGCACGAACTTCTTTGTTGGTCATAAGCAGCGACTGGAAGTGCCACTCAAAAGTAAAGGAATGAGAGGAAGCGATAATTTTCGCCGTCATGTGGGTAAGATATTCCTTAATAAAAGGTGCGGCTTCCCCGTAATAGGCCGCCATAAACTCGTCCATATGCNNGCCATAATATAGTTGCGCAAGTCGTTAAAGGAAGCAAGAGAATGACCGCCGCCGCAATTGTAGTAAATAGCCGCTACATTATTCTCGCTGAAATACTTGAAGTTCGGTGCGAAGGTTTGAAGATTTGCGGCAAATTGCAGATAGTTGAGGAAATTGATGGTGTAGTTATAGATATAAATCTTTTCTGCGGACTTAGCCCAACCTTCCAAATATTTTACATAAATCAGTTCATGGTCGGAGAAGCGATAAATAAAGCTCTCATTGTTTTCGACAGTGTCAAAGTGGCCGCATTCATAAATGGGGTGGGCATAACAGGCATTCATCGGGCAGAGTATCGGTATTACATTTGTATTGCAGGCCAGATCAATCGGCGGTTCCTGACACTCCAGATATGCGTAGAAGGTATAGATTACTTCCGGGAATTCGTCGCTGAATGCATCCGACAAGGCATTGGCAAAAAGCACCATTGTGGAGGATACGGCGCCGTATTGCTCGTAAAGAGCT